>DASVVH010000624.1:0-4603 GCA_036386615.1 Ardenticatenaceae bacterium | reverse complement strand
GGCCGATTCAGCCGATGGCTACCTGCATCTCAACGTCTCGCCCTATACCCTCGTCTGGCGCGCCAATCATCAACTGTCCATCGCGCACAGGTTGCAATATGGGCCGGACGGTGGCCCCGCCCCGCATTACGGCTCGGCGGGCATGCGCCTGCAAACGTGGTCGCTCCAGCCCACGCCGCAACTCGTGGAGGACTGCGTGCTTGACCGCTACGTCTACCACGATGCCAGCACGGTCTTCTCGCCCGACGGCAACTGCTTCGCCATCGGCAACGACAACGGATGCACGCTCGTTCGCCTGAATGGAGAGCAGGTAGCGGTGCTGAACCAGTGCGGCAAACCCGTTGCGTTTTCGCGCGATGGCACGCGCCTCGTCACCATTCGCAGTGACCGCTTTGCCCTCTGGCAGGTGCCGTCGCTTGACCTGATAGGCGCGTGGCGTGTGACGGTGGATAACCTGGAGCCGATTTCTCTCGCTGAACTCCAGCGTGCTTATCCTCCACCAGAACCCATCACGGGCCTCGCGGTGGCCGTCACCGATGCCGACCTACACAACGTGGTCGTCGCCTACACGCGCTATGTTAGCGTGAAGGAGATGCCGCTGTTGACGCGCCTGCGGAAGGAGTGGCGCAACGTACTTGGCATCTATCAAGGGGAAATCGGCTGGTTCTCGCTGCCCTCCGGCCAGCGCCTGCTTGCCCAGCCAAGTGAATCGTACCGCAGCATCCAACTCACAACCGATGGCCGATGGCTGCTCTTTGGCGGGCAGCAAGGGGCCGAACTGATTGAAAACCCGCTCCCTGACCCTGCGAATGAAGGATGAAAAGAACAATTCACGTCTGGGAGGCCGCCCGTTATTGCGTCCTGGCAATCCCCGCCCGAAAGCGGTTGACCGGGGCAGTAGAATCGAAAGTATCTACCCCGCTTATTCATAGCAATTGCAGATAGGAGACCCCGATGAGCACCATGAGAGCCGTAGTCGTCACCCCCGATGCCGCCGCCCGCCTCGCCCTTACCGAGGTAGAGCGCCCCACGCCACAACCCAATCAGGCCCTCGTCAGAGTCGCCGCCGTCTCGCTCAATCGCGGCGAGGTGCGCGGCGCGCAGCGTGCCCAACCCGGCCATCGCCCCGGCTGGGACCTCGCGGGCACCATCGAGCAGGCCGCCGAAGATGGCTCCGGCCCGCAAGAGGGTGCGCGTGTCGTCGGCTTCCTCGTGGCCCACGCATGGGCCGAATACGCCGCCGTCGCCACAGACCGCCTCGCGGAACTGCCCGACGATGTAACCTTCGCGCAGGCCGCCACCCTGCCTGTCGCGGGCCTCACCGCGCTTCAGGCCATCGGCAAGGGCGGCGACCTGCTGGAGCGGCGCGTCCTCATCACAGGCGCGTCCGGCGGCGTCGGCTACTTCGCCGTGCAGCTTGCTCGCCACGCCGGGGCGCACGTCGTTGGTCAGGTTCGCGCCGAGGAGCGCGCCGCGCTCGTACGTGAGGCCGGGGCACATCACGTCGCCCTCAGCGAGGACGCATCTGCCGCCGAGCAGTACGGGCCGTATCACCTGATTATAGACGGCGTGGGCGGCTCCACGCTCTCCACCGCCCTTCCCCTCCTCGCGCCGGAAGGCATCTGCGTCAACTACGGCGGCACGGCGGGCTTCGAGACGACTATCGAACTGGGCCGCTTCTACGCAACGGGCGGGCTGCGCCTCTATGGCCTCTACGTCTTCCACGAACTCAAACACGAGCCTGCCAGCATCGGCCTCGCGCGCCTCGCCCGCATGGTAGCGGACGGGCGGCTCCGCCCCCTCATCGAGGTTGAGGCCAACTGGAGCGACGTGGGCGACGTTGCCCAGCGCCTCCTCGACCGCCAGTACGCGGGCAAAGCCGTCCTCCACATACAATAACTCACTTTGAGCTTTCAGCGTGGCCGTTGAACCCTGAGCGCCCTGTGGGAGCGGGTTCCCTTCAGTGACCTCGCCTCCGACTCCCCTATGGTGCCCAGTTGGAGCCTGGGTGCTCTTACAGGTGCTGCGTTCAACGAGGCGCGTCGTAACGTGGCATGATAACCCAGACGATACCCATTACGCTCAGAACTACGGTAATCATCGCGGGGTCCTCGACACTTCTCGTGGGGCCAAAATCCTCGATAAAGGGGAAGGCATAGAGCGCGAGGCCACTCAGCAGACCCAGCGCCAGGATGGCGCAGCCGTAACAGAAACGAGGAGAGATCCGCCGCCAGACCCCATCCCCTGCTGTAAAGGTGGGGCGTATCTGGCCGGACAACAGGGCCTGGATGCTGAAGACGCGCCCGGCACCGTACAGCAACAGCACGAGTTGAATCACGATGTAGAACACGGAGGGATTGACCGCACCCGCTAATAGGAAGTTCACGTTCATGAACATCCCGCCCAGCAGGGCCAGTTCCACGCCGAAGCCCGCCAGAATGGAGACGCCAGCCAGCAGTTGCCCGATGATGATGACATAGGTTAACAGGAGCGCGTGCGGGATAAACACCTCGCTCATCAGGCTCTGGTAAAAGGGGAACGCGACGACTCCTTGTTCCAGGTGGCTGTGTAGAAACACAACGAGCGCGGTTCCATCGAGCCAGAACGGGTCCCCTACCTTTTCAAGGCAGGCACGTATCCAGCCAGTTCCGATGAATAACCGGAGCGGCAGCAACAATGCGGCGGGGTGGCGGGACTGCTGTTGTAGATACTCCCTGATGGTATTTCTGTTCATCATTCTGCTCCTGCGGTGCATGAATGGAAACCCTATGGTTTCCTTGTGCTCTGTGTGGTTGTCTTCGCTGGATTCTCGTAGACCCTGGCGGGCGAAAGCTTGGACGAGACTTCGGCGATTCACAGAGAGTGGAGCAGCTATGTTTAGGCACTGTGAAGAGCTGATGAGGAAAATGTTTGGAATTCAGTTGGACCCCGCTATAGCACATGGGGTCTCCCTCAATCTCGATGATGGTGATTGACGGCTTATCCCCGGCCAACGAGCCGAACCCCTTGACAAGGTACAAAGATTCTACTATAATATTCCCATCTCGATTCACTCGTCTTTCCTTGAATCTCAGGAGTCAACCATGTTCGTCTTTGTGGTCGTTCTTCGCTTAAAGCGCCTACTGTTGGTGTGTCCTCCGTGCCTTTGTGGTGAAGCCGTTTCCGTCCGCCGTTTCCGTCCGCCGTTTCCGTCCTTCATCGTCGTTTTTTGTCGCGACCATGCATCGAACCTGCTGGTCACGGCTCGGATGTGAACCACTCCATGCTTCGCTGGTGCGCGCCCTGGCACCGATGTGGGGCACCCATGTGGGGCATTTTCGACCCGCCACGCCTCCCCCATCTCTGTTGGCCGCTGCCCACAACATGACACGCATATTTTCGATGTCATGAAATGTACATATCTTTATCGTCAACCTCCATCCTCTCCCCTCTTGCACCCCACCAAAAATGCTTGCAAGGTGGGAAATGTGGAGGTGTATGGCAGTGACATTCCAAACAACCGCTTAACTCCTGCCCTGTTGAACGGGCGGTCCAGCCCTCTCTAACCGACCCAGAATCTTGACGAAACCGGCTATTTAAGGCACAATATAGTCACTAATTGAGCCAAGAGCGGGGCCATTTGGCCCCTTTTTCATGCCAAGTTACCGATATGACAGCACTAGCCGAACGAACCACAACCGACCCGATGCAGGCGGCGGTCGCCCAGCGCCGCACCTTTGCCATCATCTCCCACCCCGATGCGGGCAAGACCACCCTCACCGAGAAGCTCCTGCTCTACGGTGGAGCGGTCCAGAGCGCGGGGCAGGTGCGCGCGCGCAAGAACCAGCGCAGCGCCACCTCCGACTGGATGAAGATGGAGCAGGAGCGCGGTATCTCCGTCACCTCCACCGTCCTCCAGTTCCCCTACAAGGGCTACACCGTCAACCTGCTGGACACGCCGGGCCACCAGGACTTCTCCGAGGACACCTACCGCACGCTCACGGCGGCGGACAGCGCCGTCATGGTCATTGACGCCGCGCGCGGTATCGAGGAGCAGACCAAGAAGCTCTTTGAGGTCACGCGGGAGCGCGGCATCCCCGTCTTCACCTTCGTCAACAAGATGGACCGCCCCGCCCGCGAGCCGCTCGACCTGCTCGACGAGATTGAGGAGGTGCTGGGCCTCGTTCCCGTGCCCATGAACTGGCCCATCGGCGACGGCCCCGACTTTCGCGGCGTCTATGACCGCGCCTCGCAGAGCGTCCACCTCTTCGAGCGCACCGCGCACGGCGCGCAGATGGCGGGCGTTGAGGTCTCCAGGCTGGACGACCCGAAGTTGCAAGCCATGCTTGGCGAGAATGCGGTGGCCCGCCTGCGCGACGACGTGGAACTGCTCGACGGCGTGCTGCCCACCTTTGACGAGGAGGCCCTGAACCGCGCCGAAATTACGCCAGTCTACTTCGGCTCCGCCCTCACCAACTTCGGCGTGCAACTCTTCTTCGACAGCTTCGTCGAGTATGGCCCGATGCCCGGCCCGCGCCGTGCCATGAACGGTGCCGGACTGGTTCCCGCGTTGCAGGACAACTTCTCAGGCTTCATCTTCAAGATTCAGTCGAACATGAACCCC
>DASVVH010000623.1:0-9871 GCA_036386615.1 Ardenticatenaceae bacterium | reverse complement strand
CGTGAGTGAGGACGGCTCCCAGGCCGACGGCCCCGACCTCAGCGATGCCGACCATCGCGAGCGCCTGCTGCACGCTCTCGCCCAACTCCTCGGCCTCGCGGGTGGTGTCGTAGCGGGCGACGACCTCGGCAGCGGAGCGCCCCACGCTCTGCAAGAGGTCGCGGCGGTTGTACTCGAAGCCGCCTGCCGCCTCCTGCGCGGCATCTTCCAGGAACTCGGTTTTGTGGCGCTGGCCGAGCTGGCGGGCGAGGGTGCGCCACTGGCGGCTCTCGCGGTCCACCATCCAGTCAATCATCTCGTGGACCTGATTCTCGATTTGCTGCGGCGTGTTGGCTAGCACCTCGCGCTCGAACTCGGCGCGGACGGCGCTAGTGTTGAGCAGCGAGAAGATGCGCGTCACGCGGAAGGTGTCATCAAAGAAGTCGTCGCCGCGCCGCCCCATCTCGTTGAGAATCGAGTCTACTTTCAGGGTGTGGTACTCGAACTCGCCGGAAAGCTCCTGCTTGTAGCGGTCAAGCTGGCCTTCCACCTTCTGGACGGTCTGAATGTCCTCTTCGAGCAGGCTGAGGCGCTGGGTCGCGCGCTGGTGATAGTCGTCGGAGACCTTCAGGGCGACGCCTAGCGGGTTGCCCAGCTTGAGGCGGATGCGGCTCTCCTCGTTGAGTGTGGCGAAGAGGTACTGTTCCAGGTTCGAGAAGAGAGGCGGCAGGTCGCCGCCGTCGGTTTTGGCGCGGCGCGCGGCGCGGGCGCTGAGGGGGAAGAGTTCGGGCGTGGTGCCGAGCAGCCGCGTGGCGTTGTCGCGCACGAAGTCGAGCACCTGCTGGCGCTCCCTGTCGGTTTCAAGTAGGTCGAACTTGTTGATGACGATGATGACCTTCTTGCCCCAGTCCCGAATCAACTCCATGAACTCGCGCTCGGACTCGGAGAAGGGGCGTTCGGCGCTGGTGACGAAGAGGATGAGGTCCGAGCGGGGCACGAAGTCCCTCGAGATTTCCTCGTGCTGGCGCAGGACAGCGTTGGTGCCGGGCGTGTCCACTATGGAGATTTCGCGCAGGAAGTCGGCGGGGTAGTGAAGGACGAGAAGCCCATCGTCGTCCACGAAGGGGTCGCCCTTGTTGCCGTGCCGCAGGATGTGAACCTGGGCAGTCGTCGGGGTGACGCCCTCGGTCAGATAACTCTCGCCGAGCAGGGCGTTGATGAGCGCGGACTTGCCCGCGTTGAACTCGCCGACGATGACGAGCAGGAAGAGGTCGTCCAACTGTTCCAGCGCCCGCTGGAGGATTTCGATGTCCTTGGGCTGCGCCTCCCAGCTAGCCAGGAGGGTGAGAAGCTGCTGGATGGCGCGGCGCTCCTCCTTTAGTATTTCGGCCTGTCGGCTATCCAAGATAGGGTTGAGCATGGCGTCCTCGCGTGGTACTGGTTACAGAGAGGGAAAGCAGGGAAGGTGCCAGGGGAAGGGAAGGAAAAAGGAAGAAGGATGAAGGATGAAGGATGAAGGGATGCGGAGCAGAACAGTAAGCGGTGGGCGGTTCATTCTGCATTCTCAATTTTGCATTATGAATTCGGTAGCGGTGGCACACTTTATGCACTAGAAAGCGCGTTCGCTGTGTTCTAGTAAATGGAGGAATCTCATGGCTACAGCCAACGGTAATACGAACAACAACGATGGTCGCAGCACCGAGTTGCGCGACTCCAAGATGATGGCGCACCTGCTGGATGCGCTCGAAGCGGGCACGGACATCGGGCACTACGGGCGGCTCGTCTTCGCGATGGTGGCGCGGCACTTCCTTGACGACGAGGAGCTTGTCAGCCTCCTTGCCAACCAGCCCGACCACGACGAGAAGGATGCGCGCTCGCTGGTGCTTCAGGTGAAGGCACGCGACTACAACCCGCCGAAGCGCAACCGCATTCTGGAGTGGCAGGCGCAGCAAGACTTCGCCATCTGCCCCACGCCGGACGACCCGACGAGTTGCAACGTCTACAGCGAGCTTCAGTTCCCCGACCACATCTACGAGAACATTGAAGAGTTCTACGAGGAGCAGGCCGAGGCGCAGATGTCGGATAACGGATAACGGATTACGTCATAGCGCAAAGACGCAAAGGCGCGAAGGCGCAAGGAAGTTCAATCGAATCGCTCGGAAAAACAGAGGCCCGGATAGATTTCTGGGCCTCTGTTGTATCGCTCGCACATGGCCTCTCGCCACCAGCCGTTAGCGGTCGTCCTGCCCAAAGGGCACCCGCGGTCGTCGGTCGTCACCCCTCGGCGGCCAACCGAGGGCGCGAAGCTTGAGGCGGTCCGCGAGGGGCGTCGGAAGCAGGCGGAAGAGGTGGAAGAGGATGGGGTTGCCGCCCGGCACCATGACCCACTTCGCGAGGGGCCAGGGCAGTTCCAGCGCCCTGCCGATGGCGACCGCGACGGCTTGAACGGGAATCATATCGCGGCCCTCGCTGGTGAGGAGCCGCCGCAGCCGTTCAATCTCCTCGGCGGGGTAGTGCTCGCTGGTGAGACGGGAGTAATCCACGCGCGCGGCCTTGCCCCAGATGGGCGTGTCTACCGTGCCCGGCTGGATGGAGATGACCCTGACTGCGCCCCACAGTTCCATGCGGAGCGCGTCGGTCATCGCCTCAACCGCGTGCTTGGAGGCGGCGTAAGCCCCGTTGAAGGGGATGACGGTGACGCCGGAGACGCTGGAAACGTTGACGACGCGCCCCTTCGCCTCGCGCAGCATGGGTAGGGCGGCGCGGGTGACGCGGTGCAGGCCGAAGACGTTCACCTCGAAGAGGTCGCGCACCTCGGCGGTGGTGAGTTGTTCCAGTGGCCCGGCGATGGCAATGCCCGCGTTGTTGACCAGCGCGTCCAGCCGCCCCGCGCGCTCGCGGATGGTCTCGATAGCACGGTTTACGCTCGTCTCGTCCGTCACATCCATGATGAGGGGTTCGATGAGGCCCCGGCCAATCTGCGTGAGGGCCACCACGTCTTCGCGGCGGCGCACGGTGGCGAAGACGCGCCAGCCACGCCCGCGCATCTCGATAGCGGCGGCCTTGCCGATGCCGGACGAGGCTCCTATGATGAGGACGACTTTGGGTCGTTCGGTGGGGCTATTCAAGTTGGTGCTGGTCTTTCATCAATCGGTGTTCTACAGGCTCGTGAGATTGCATCTTACCACGTAGAAACCATCTCATCCCTTGAGCGCGCCCGCCATGAGGCCACGCAGGAAGTAGCGGCCTAGGAAGATGTAGACGAGCAGCGTGGGCACGGCTGCGAGAAAGGCTCCGGCCATCTGCACGTTCCAGGCGATAATCTGGCTGCCCGCCATGTTGTTGAGCGCGACGGTGATGGGCCAGTTCTGCGGGTTGGTCAGCACGACAGCAAACAGGAAGTCGTTCCACGCCGAGGTGAACTGCCAGATGAGCACCACGACGAAGCTGGGGATGGAGAGCGGCAGCAGGACGTTCCAGTAGGTCCGCAGCATGCCCGCGCCGTCCACACGCGCCGCCTCGATGAGTTCGTTGGGCACTGTCGCGTAGTAGTTGCGGAAGGTGAGCGTCGTGATGGGCAGGCCGTAGATGACGTGCGTCAGGACGAGGCCGGGAATGCCGCCGTAGAGGTCTATGGCGCGCATGAACTGGACGAGAGGGATGAGGATGCTCTGGTAGGGAATGAACATCCCGAAGAGAATGAAGGGGAAGATAATGTCCGCTCCGGGGAACTTCCACTTGGCGAGAACGTAGCCGTTGAGTGAGCCGAGGATGGCCGAGATAATCGCCGCCGGAACGACCAGCCTGAGACTGTTAACGAGCGAGGGAGCGAGTTGCACGTAAGCCTCGCGGAAGTTCTCGAAGTGCAGCCCGGTTGGGAGGGTCCACATGGATTGCAGGTCTACCTCGGCAAAGCTCTTGAACCCCGTGCTCAACATGATGTAGAGCGGGAGCAGGTAGAAGACGGTCATCAGCCCTAGTGGCAGGTAGAGCCAGTAGCGGGAGCGGGACAGAATCATATTTCAGCCTCGGTACGCATGGTGTAGGCCAGATAGGGGATGACGAGCACGGCGACGCTCAACAGGAGCAGGATGCCGATGGTCGCGCCGCGACTGTAAAACTGGCCGTCAAAGGTGGTCGTCCACATATAGATGGCGGGCACGTCCAGGGGCAATTGTTTGCCCGCGATGGCGACAATCAGGTCAAAGACCTTCAGCGAGATGTGGCCGAGGATAATCATGGCGCTCAGGGTGATGGGACTGAGCAGGGGCAGGATGATGTGGCGGTAGATTTGAATCTCGCTGGCCCCGTCCATGCGCGCGGCTTCGCGCAGGTCGTCCGAGATGGAGCGGAGGCCGCCCAGATAGAGGGCCATCGTGTAGCCGGACATCTGCCAGATAGCGGGGATGGCGATGGCGGCGATGCCCCACTGCGGCGTCGCGTGCCACTGGTTGATGAGAAAATCCAACCCCAGCCTGTCGAAGAGTAGATTGAGACCCGTCATGCGGGAGCCGGGCGCGGGGTTCATCAGCCAGCGCCAGACAACGCCCGTGACGATGAAGGATATTGCCATCGGGAAGAGGAAGAGACTGCGGAAGAAGCTCTCGCCGCTCAGTCGCTGGTCGAGCAGGATGGCGAGGGTCAACCCTAAAAGGAGCGACCCGCCCACAAATAGAACTGTGAAGATGACGGTGTTACGAACGTCAATATAAAAGCGCTGGTCGGAGAAGAGATTGGTATAGTTGCTAAAACCCGCCCATTCGTAGTTGGGGGTTAGTCCCCGCCAGTTACTGAGCGAGACGCGCCCTGACCAGGCGATGAAGCCGTAGACGAAAATTAATAGGGCGAGAATGGAAGGGGCAACCATCGCGGCCCCCAGCGCCGTCTCTCGTGTGAAACGCATTGTGACCTCTGTTGAAACGGCGGACGACCGACGGACGACCGACGACCGCTAACGGCTTTACGGAGAACGGCAATGACCCGGTGGGGCGGATAGTGGCTATCCGCCCCACGAGGTCTAACGTGGTTTACTCGCAGCCCATCGGGCCGGAAGACTCGAAGCCACTGACGAGGCCACTCTGGAAGTTCTCAACGTCGCGGTCGGCCAGGAAGAGGCCAAGCGTGGTGTCAATCTCAGACTTCCAGGGGTCGTTCGCCACGACACCGTGCGCGAGGCTGCCGACTACCGTATTGGAAGCCCAGTCCTCCATTGCCGAGAGCAGGTACTCGCCATAGAGGCTCTCGTCGGCGTCGTTACGGGCCGGAATCGAACCCTTGACGGGGTTGAAGGCATCCTGCCCCGCCTGCGACCCAGCAACTCGCAGCCATGCCAGCGTACCCTCGCGGTTCGGCGCGTTCACGGGAAGCACGAAGCTGTCAGAGAGGAACTGGAAGTTACCCTCAGTGCCGGGAACGGCTGCCCAGCCGTAGCCCTCGTTCGCCTCGAAGCCAAGCTCGCGGAAGTAGCCCTCGGCCCAGTCGCCCATGACGTTAAAGGCGGCGTCGCCGTTCACAACCAACTGCGAGGCGTCCTGCCAGGTAAGGGTAGAGGCATCGGTGTTGGTGTAGTCGAGGATGCGGGCGTAGTTCTCAAGCGCCTCGGTCACTTCGGGGGTGCTCCAGTCGCCCTCGCAGGTCCAGAGCGCGTTATAGGCGTCGGGGCCGAGGGAGGCTAGCAGAATCGTCTCGAAGAGGTGCATGGTGGTCCACTGCTCGCCCATCGCCAGAGGCGCGTCCATGCCCGCCTCCTGAAGCGTGTCCATCGCGGTGAACCACTCTTCGAGCGAGGTCGGAACCTCGACGCCGTTCTCTTCCAGGACGGCGGGATTGTACCAAAGGACGTTCGCGCGGTGGATGTTGACAGGCACGGAGTAGATGTTGCCGTCCTGCGAGATGAGCGGAATCAGCGTCTCCGGCATCACTTCCAACCAGCCCTCCTCCTCGTAGAGGAAGTTGAGCGGTTCGAGTTGGTCGGCGGCGACGTAGGTGCCGATGAGTTCCTGCCCCGCGTGTCCCTGCCAGCTATCGGGCGCGTCGCCCGCTTGGAGGCGGGTCGCCAGGACGGCGCGCGCGTTGGTGCCCGCGCCACCCGCGACGGCGGCATTGACGAATTCCAGGTCAGGATACTGCTCGTTGAAGACCTCAATCATGGCTTCCAGACCAGCGGCCTCACCGCCGCCTGTCCACCAGCTAAAGACTTCGACCTGGCCCTCGCCTGTCGCGGCTTCCTCTTCGGGAGCGGCCTCTTCTTCAGGAGCGGCCTCTTCTTCGGGAGCGGCTTCCTCCTCGGCGGGGGCTTCAGTAGGTTCGGGTGCGGTAGTGTCGGTGCCCCCGGTCTCAGTTGTATTGGTTGTTGGCGTTGCCGCGCCGCCACAGGCGGCCAGCAGCAGCACGAGAATCAGTAGAATGATAGGCAATGGCGATAAACGACGCATAAACGTCTCCTCCTTGTACGGTTAAGATGGTTACTTCAAGGGCCAGTATTCACTTGTTTTCTGGAGAATCGGCCTCACCTCCTCCCGTTACCCATAATTACCTCTAATATGGACGGCTCCGGCGACCGCAGAGTCTGCTGAATCACGAGCGTCGCCGCGCCGATGGCAATCGCGTCCTCCCCCAAACGGCTGGTGGTAATGATGGCCTCGGCGGTGGATTTGGAGAAGCTGCGCTCGCGCACGGTCTGGCGAAGCTGGGTCAATAACATCTCGCTCGCGTCGGTGATGCCTCCCCACAGGACAATCAGTCCGGGGTTCACGAGGTTGAGGAGGTTGGCGATGGCGATTCCGAGATAGCGGCCCGCCGTCGTGATGACCTCCGTTGCCACCGGGTCGCCCGCGCGGGCGGCGGCGGCTACCTCTGCCACCGTGAAGGCTCCTGCCAATTGGCTCTGCCGTCCGGCTGCCAGATGACACTCGACGGCCTCGATGATGGCGGGCGCGCCCGTGAGGGCTTCGAGGCAGCCGTTCAGGCCACAACGGCAGACCGGGCCGTTCGGGTCAATTGAACTGTGCCCAATCTCTCCGGCGGTGCCGCCCGCGCCCCGGTAAACCGAGCCGTCAATGATGAGGCCGCAGCCCACGCCCGTGCCGAGCTTGATGAAGGCGAAGTTCGGCACGTTGCGGCCATGCCCCCACCATTTCTCGGCCAGCGCGCCCACGTTCGCGTCATTGTCCAGAAAGATGCTGTGCTGCGTCGCCGCCTCAAGTTCCCGTTTCAGGTCTATGCCGACCCACTGCGGCAGGATGATGGGAGAGAGGCGGTCCAGCCTGTCCCCTTCCAGCGGCGCGGGAACGCCGATGCCGATGCCGAGGACTCGCTCCCGGGAGTAGCCAGCCAGTGCCTGAACTTCGGCCAGCAGCGCCACGATGCGGTTGATGCTACCTCCGGGGTCGGCGGCGACGGGGTAGTCCTCGTGCCGGATGGCGAGAACCTGCCCGCCCAGGTTCGTGGCGGCGACGGTCAGGTGAGTGGCACCCATGTCCACGCCCAGAACGGCGCGGGCACCGTAGTCGAATTCGAGCAGGATGGGGCGGCGGCCCACAATCGAGTTGACCGTGCCCGTCTCCCGGACCAGTCCCGTCGGCAACAGTTCGTTGACGATGTTGGTAATCGTGGAGCGGCTGAGTTGCGTCGCGTGAGCAATGTCCACGCGCGAGATAGCTCCGGCCTCACGGATGATGTCCAGCACCAGCCGAATGTTGTTCTCGCGGACATCGTTGTTATCCGTCAATCGCACGCGCCACCCCTCTGAAACGAGGTATAGGGTTGTTACTCCCGCGCATGATACAGAGCTTCAGGACATTTGTCAACCCGTTGCACTAACTTAATTTTAGGCGTGGATTAACACTGGGCACGAGGATTATGTGGTAGAAACGAGCTAAAGGTGGAGCGTCGTGGGGTTAGTTCTGAGGGATGCGCTTCGCGGGGGTGTCGCCCGCGATTTGCGCCACGAGGGAGAGGATTGTGGGGCCGTACTCCTCGGAGCGGACGGGGCCAACCCCGCGCACCGCTTCCAGGGAGCGGAGGTCGCGCGGCATTGTCTCCGCGATGGCGTGGAGCACGGCGTTGGAGAAGATGAAATAGGCGGGCTGGTTCAGGCGGCGGGCCTCCTCGCGCCGCCAGTCCGCTAGCCGCTCGAAGAGAGCGTCCTTTTCGGGGGAGGGCGGCGGAGGCTCCGGCAGTTGGTCACTGTGCCGAAGGGAGGCGACGACGCAGCGAATCTCGCCGTATTCAATCTCTTCCGGCAGCCGCGCCTTGATGGGCGAGAGATAGAAGGAGCCGACCTCCTCCACTGCCGCGCGGATGAGGGAGTAGTTCGGCTCCGGCACGACGCGCTCGACGGAAATCTCGCCCTGCTCGACCAGTTGGGCGAGGTGGTTGAAGATGGTGCCAACGCTCAGGCCGCGCGCGTCGGCCATGCGCTGCGGCGTCAGCCCCTCGTCCAGCAGGCGGCGCGTCTCGTCCAGCGTATCGGTGACACGCTGGGGCGCGACGGCGCGCGCGGTGGAGATGGGCTGGCTGAAGCTGGTTCGGAGCGGGATGGCGAGGCGGCGGGCGACGACCTCCTGCCCGGCGGGCGAGAGCGCGAGGGTGGGGTACTGGCCCGACTCGATTTGCAGGTAGCGCTCGCGGATGAGTTCGTCTATGAGTTCCTGAATCTCCTTGCGGTTCAGGTGGCGGAGGATGCTGAACTGCGGATGCTCGAAGTAGCGCTCCATGCCCGTCGCGCGGCTGCCCCAGAGAATCTTCGCCAGCAGCGAGCGGCCCACGCCGTAGGAGAGATTGTTGATGGCGTCGAGAATGTAGAGCGCCGTCCTGTCTTCGGGGGAGGTGGCAGCGGCGAGGGAACGGGGTTCCTGCTGGCGCTGGCAGTTGTCGCAGCACCACTCGGCGAGGGGCGGGGTGGCGTCGCCGAAGTAGTCGAGGAGGAACTGGCGGCGGCAGTCGTGCGCCTGCGCGTAATCCTGCATTCGGCGGAGCAGGCGGCGCTTGAGGGCGCGGCGGTGCTCGACCTCCTGCATCGGGCCGTCCATGTCCACGCGCCCGTTGACTTTCATGAGCCGCCAGGAACTGTTGCCCCCCCGCTCCCCTAAATCCTCGATGAGTCCGGCATCTTCGAGAAGCTTCAGCCCCACGCGGACCTTGTTGTCCATCTTCCAGTCGAGGACGGCGGCGAGGTGGGCCGCTGTGCTGACGACGCGGCCCCCGCCGCGCTGACCCTCGTCGCGCATGTGCCTGTACAGCTCGCGCAGTTCGGCGAGGGTGGGCGCGTCGTTCTCGATGAACCACTCGTGGAGGCCCGCGTCGGCGGGGTCGAAGAGGGTGACGCAGGTGGCGGGGTCGCCGTCGCGGCCCGCGCGGCCCGCCTCCTGGTAGTAGGCTTCAAGGGTGCCGGGCAGGCTGTAATGGATGACGAAGCGGACGTTGGCCTTGTCCACGCCCATGCCGAAGGCGTTGGTCGCCACGACGATGGGGGCGCGCTCGTTCATCCAGTCGTCCTGCACCTGGTCGCGTTCCCAGCTGGGCAGGCCCGCGTGGTAGGCGATGGCGTTGCGCCCGCAGAGGTCGCGGATGAAGCGCGCGACCTCGCCCGCGTCGCGGCGGCGGCCCACGTAGATGAGGCCACAGGCATCGCGGGGCTGCTGGTCCAGGAACTCCTTGAGGAGCTTCTGCTTGAGGGTGTCGCCGGGGGCGAAGTCTACCTCCAGCCGAAGGTTGGGGCGGTTGAAGCCCGTGACCTGCCGGAAGGGGTTGTCGAGCTTGAGTTGGAGGGCGATGTCGTCCTGCACCTGCGGGGTGGCGGTGGCGGTGAGGGCGACGACGGGAGGATGGTTCAGCACCTCCACCCACTCCCCGATGAGGCGGTAGTCGGGGCGGAAGTCGTGACCCCACT
>DASVVH010000622.1:0-4456 GCA_036386615.1 Ardenticatenaceae bacterium | reverse complement strand
ACCGCCGTATAGTTGACCCAGGCGCGCCAGCAAGGCTGTAGCCTATTCCTGTCCTGAACCTAGGAGGTAGCGGTGGTTGCAAGCATCTTGAGCTTCGTTGTCGTCATTGCCCTTTTCCTGTTGTTGGCCTGGCTCACCCGCAGGTTGTGGCGCGTCAGGAACCCCGGTCTGCGCTGGCTGGGCGTTATCGTCTTCGGCCTCCTCACGGCGGTGGTCGGCCTCGTCACCGTCGTGGCCCTCGTCGGCGCGGCACGGCTCAACCTCCCGCAGTCGAACCCCGTACCCGACGCAACCGTCGCGGGCACGCCGGAGCAGATTGCACGCGGCGAGCGGCTGGTGAACATCTGCGCGGGCTGCCACTCGACGACGCTGGCACCTCCCTTGGACGGCTCCGGCGAAAACTTTGTCCCGGAGTTCGGCACCCTCTACCCGCCCAACCTGACGCCCTACCATCTGGGAGACTGGTCCGATGGTGAGATTGTCCGCGCCATCCGCGAAGGGGTGGGCAGGGATGGTCGCGCGCTCCTGATTATGCCTTCGAGCCAATTCCGTCACATGAGCGATGACGACGTGCAATCCGTCGTCGCCTTCCTACGCTCACAGCCCTCGGTAGACCGCGATGTGCCTGAAACGAGCATGAACGTACTGGGTTCAGCGCTCGTTGGCGCGGGAATGTTCCCCACCTCCGTGCAGCCACCCATCACCGAACCTATCATCGCGCCGCCCTTGAGCGATGCCGTCAATCACGGTGAGTATCTGGTGAACATCACGGGCTGCCGCGAGTGTCACGGCGCGGACTTGACGGGCGGCGTGCCGGGCGGCTTCACGCCAGTCGGCCCCAACCTGCGCGCGGTCGTTCCCAACTGGAGCGCGGAGGACTTCATCAACACCATCCGCACGGGCGTGACCCCCGAAGGGAACGAGCTTGACCCTGCCGAGATGCCCTGGCCCGAAGTGTCAAGGATGTACTCGGACGAAGAACTGCAAACCATATACGAATATATCCGCCAGCTTGGGCCAACGGCCAGCACTGAGTAGGTGCTTACAGGCAATCAGGAAAGCGAAGAGGTAGGGGCGTAGGTTCCTGTCTCTTTGCTTACCCACCCCGTGAAGCGGAGGCGGGCGTCATAGAGTACGCGCCTTGTGCTCAGTCGCTGGCCCCGTTCGCAGCAAGGGCTGCTTCGTTTCGGCCAGTTGTTCCAGCAGCACCGCCGCCTCCGCCGGGGCGTCGTGGTTGGCGAAATCCGCCTGCACGCGCCGCGCGTTCTGCTTGAAAGTCGGCTCGTCGAGCACGCGCCGCACCGCCGCGCGAATCTGCTCCGGCGTCGGGCGCTGCCTCCTCAGATTGATGCCCGCGCCCGCCCACTCTACGCGGCGGCAGACCTCCGGTTTCTCCTCCGTCGTGCCCGCCGCCACGAGCGGCACGCCATGCGCCAGCGCCCCCTGCACGCCATTGTAGCCGCCGTTCGTCACCATCACGTCCACGCGCGGCAGCAGGTAGTGGTGCGGGACGAACCGCTCCACCCGCGCGTTTCCCGGAAGGGTGTCCAGCCCCAGCGACTCGACAGGCGCGCCACCCGTCGTCGCCACCACCAGCACCTCCTCCTCGGCCAGCGCTCGCAGCGTCGGCACCAGCAGGTCCGATGCCTCCGTCGAGACCGTCCCCTGCGTGACGTGAACCACCGGACGCTCCCCCTCCAGGTCATCCCACCACGCGGGCGGCTCGAACTCGGCGGGCGGCGTGGGCAGGATTGGCCCGATGAAATGCACCTGCGGCGGCAAATCACTGCGCGGGTACTCGAAGGCGGGCGTCGTCCCCTGAAGATAGAGGTACGGAGAGAGCGTCCCCGTGCCGAGCGGGTCCGGCACGGGCGGCAGCCCCAGGCCAGTGATGACCCTGTTCGCGTATGCCGCCACGTCCCGGAAGAGAACGTGATTGAACATCCAGTAGAGCGCCCGGTTGCGAACCTGCCCGCCGCGCGAGCTATCCGGCCACATCCCCAGCCCGAAAGGCGCGGTGTCGCGGCTCCGTATGCTGAGCGGCGTGCTGCCCAGCACCGCCCAAGGCGGCCCGCCTTTCCAGTGGAGCAGGGGCGCGCCCGTGAACGAGTTCTCGGCCACCAGCACGTCCGCCGGAAAGTCGCGCAAAATCGCCGTCAAGTCCTCAAGCTGCCCCACGCCAGAGTCCAGAAAGATGTGCTTGAGCGCGTACTTGAACTGCGCGATGCCCCTGGCTTGTGCCCACTCCGGGAACTCCTCGCCCACCCTTTCCCCGTCAAAGTCTCTGGCCGCGCGCATCGGAACGTAGCGCGCCCCTGTCGCCTCCACTTTAGGCTGGTAGCGCTTTCCGGTGTACCACCAGACCTCGTGCCCGCGCTCCACCAGCTTCCTCGCGATGGGCAGCGCCGGGTTGACGTGCCCGGCAAAGGGCATCGTCGCCATCAGGAAACGGGCCATACTGCCACCTCACTCCTCAAGTGTCGTTATAATGCGAGTATAGCGGACTTCCGTTTGAAAAGCGTTGAGGGCTGTGACAAAGTCGCGGCTTGTAATATATTTGACAGTTATGAAGCAGATACTTATCACTATACTGGCCGCTTATCGCTCGCCAGTACTGGCCGTTACTGGCCGATACTGGCCTCTCTCCCATCTGGCCCTCTCCTCGCTCCCTCACCCCACATCCCGCATCCCGCATCCCGCCGTTAGCGGTCGTCGGTCGTTGGTCGTCGGTCGTCCCTCCTGTCACACCCTGCCTCCGCCCCGTTGCTCTTGCACTTTCCCCTGGCTCACAGTATGCTAGTAATCACAACCTCAACCGATTATCGAAACAGAGCAGACCTCAACGAGGAGGCTTCATGGCTTCAGGGAGCGTCAACCCCTGGCAC
Organism: Ardenticatenaceae bacterium; assembly: GCA_036386615.1. GTDB lineage: Bacteria > Chloroflexota > Anaerolineae > Ardenticatenales > Ardenticatenaceae > DASVVH01. The sequence continues at coordinate 1,571 of DASVVH010000622.1, read as the reverse complement.
CTTGCGCTGGAACAGTTCGACAACGCGGTGCAATACCTCAACCTGGAAGACGGCATCGTGGACTTCATCCGCATGCCCAAGCGCGAGCTTACCGTCAACTTCCCCGTCAAGATGGACGACGAGAGCGTCCGCGTCTTCACGGGCTACCGCGTCCACCACAACGCGGTGCGCGGCCCAACCAAGGGCGGCATCCGCTACCACCAGGACGTGACGCTGGACGAGGTGCGGGCGCTGGCAATGTGGATGACCTGGAAGTGCTCGCTCGTCAACATCCCTTACGGCGGCGCGAAGGGTGGCATCATCGTAGACCCGCGCACTCTCTCCCAGGACGAACTCGAAAGCCTCACGCGCCGCTACACCAGCGAAATCTCCATCTTCATTGGCCCCGACAGCGACATTCCCGCGCCGGACATGGGCACGAACCCGCAGACGATGGCCTGGCTCATGGACACCTACTCCATGCACGCGGGCTACACCGTGAACGCGGTGGTGACGGGCAAGCCCGTGCCCATCGGCGGCTCGCTGGGCCGCGCCGACGCGACGGGCGTCGGCGTCATGTTCACGGCGCGGCAGGCCATGCAGAAAATCGGCATGCCCATACAGGGGAGCCAGGTTGTCGTGCAGGGCTTCGGCAACGTCGGCTCCGTCTCGGCGCGCTCCATGCACGAGATTGGCTCGAAGGTTCTCGCCGTCAGCGATGTATACGGCGGCATCTACAACCCCAACGGCCTCGACATCCCCGCCCTGATGGAGCACGTCCGCCAGACGGGCAAGGTGATTGACTTCCCCGGCGTCGAACTCGTCTCCAACGAGGAGTTGCTGGCGCTGGAATGTGACGTGCTCATCCCCGCCGCCCTGGAGAACCAGCTTACCAAGACGAACGCCAACGACATCAAGGCGAAACTGATTGTCGAGGGCGCGAACGGCCCCACGACGCTGGAGGCTGACCGCATTCTGGTGGACAAGGGCGTCACCATCGTCCCCGACATTCTCGCCAACGCAGGCGGCGTCACCGTCTCCTACTTCGAGTGGGTGCAGGGGCTGCAAAGCTTCTTCTGGAGCGAGAAGGAGATTTTCGCCCGGTTGGAACGCATCATGACCAGCGCCTTCGAGGACTGCTGGCAGATGGCCGAGCGCAAGAAGGTGGACATGCGAACCGCCGCCTCCATCCTCGCGATTGACCGCGTGGCCGAGGCGACCCTGCTTCGCGGCATCTACCCGTAGGACCACCAACGCCCACAACCGACTGAACGGCAGCGCCCCTCTCACGAGGGGCGCTGTGCTTATCCGCGCCTTGCACACTGATGGCGTGGTCTCTGCTTGAATCCGGTCAACTCTTGCGTGATATAAGGAGACTGCATGGCAACCTCACTTACTACGGCTGACGGCAAAATCGTAGAAGAGCCGGGCCGGGCCGCCCTCGAAGCGGCGCTGGATACCCTGCTCAATGGAGACGACCCCGAATCCGACCTCTGGCTGGAGGACGATGACGGTTGGGCGCTCTCGGTCGTCACGACTGGCGATATCTTCTTCGAGAACATCAATAAGGGTGACAGCTACCAGACGCTGGG
>DASVVH010000621.1:0-7816 GCA_036386615.1 Ardenticatenaceae bacterium | reverse complement strand
GCTCTTAGTGACGAAGCGTTTGCCAAGTACGAACTCGGAGACGAATCGCCTTATGGCGAGGGGTGACATTTTCCTCACCGACATTCCCTACCCTCAGGGAGCGCCGGGGCGCGAGCAGGCTGGCAGGCGACCTGCCATTGTCGTACAGGCCGATAACCCCACGACTCCAACCCCCACCGTGATAGTCATTCCCGCGACGAGCAACGTCGCACGGGCACAGTACCCCCTACACGCTCCTGGTGCAACCCTCTCTGATGAATGGTCTCAGCGCGTCCTCCGTCCTTCTCATTTCTCAGTTGCGCGCGATTGATAGAGCGCGTATTGGACGGAAGATTGGGGAGCTAGAGGCGCACTATCTGAGCACCCTTGAAGCCGAAATGAGGCGGCTATTGGGACTCTAACTTTCTTACTTCGCTATTTCGGGGCGGAGGACGCGGAGGGCGTCGGCGACGGTGAGCCAGCCGGAGCCGGGGAAGAGGTGAGCAATCTGGGGGGCGAAGAGGGGGGAACTGCCGAGGATGGCGGAGGGTGGACCGTTGGCAATCACGTCGCCCTGGCTCATCAGCACCACGCGGTCAGCGACGGCTGCCGCGAGTTCTACGTCGTGCGTGACGAGGACGATGGCGATTCCCTCGTCGCGCCAGGAGCGGAGGAGGTCTGTCAGGGCCTCTTTCGCCAGGGCGTCGAGGCCGCGCGTCGGCTCGTCGAGCAGGAGGGCGCGCGCCTGGGTAATCATGACCGCGCCGAGGGCGACCCGTTGGCGCTCACCCGTGCTGAGGTCGCGCGGGTAGGCGGCTGCCTTGTCGGAGAGGCCGAAGCGGGCCAGCAGCGTTTCCGGCTGGATGGGCAGCGGCCCGCCATTGGAGAGCAGGCCGTGATTGCGGAGGGTGATTTCCCACTCCTCCGCGACAGTTTCGGCGAAGAGAAGGGCGTTGGGGTCTTGAGGCAGGTAGCCAACCTGACGGCAGAGGGTCGCCACGTCGTGCTGCGCGGCGTCAAGGGTGCCTACACGGATTTTGCCGCGCTGCGGGCGCACCAGCCCGACGAGCGTCTTGAGCAGCGTGCTCTTGCCCGCGCCGTTGCGCCCCATGAGCGCGACGACCTCGCCGGGGAAAACCTCGAAGTCCACGCCGCGCAACGTTTCGTTCTCCCCATAGCGGACCCGGACGCCGCGCGCCTCGATGAAAGGCTCGTCGGCATGGGCGACAGGCGGGGCAGGTGCTTCGCGCTCGCCGTTTGGCTGGATGGTCCGGCTGAAGCGACGCCCCTCCTTGATGGTGAGGGGCAGCGGCTCCCAGCCGAGGCGTTGGGCCAGAGCTACGAGCGGCGGGACGAGTTTGATTTGGGAGAGCACATCGCGCGGTGACCCGGCCAGCAGCCCCTCGCCTCCTTCATCTAGATATAGCATCTCGTCCACGAAGGGAACGACGCGCTCCAGGCGGTGCTCCGCTACGACGACAGTCAGCCCCAGGTCGCTGTTCAGCCGGGCGAGGGCGTTCAGCACATCCTCCGCCGATTTGGGGTCGAGTTGGGAGGTCGGCTCGTCCAGAACCAGAATCTGCGGGCGCAGGGCGAGGGCGGCGGCAATCGCCACGCGCTGCCGCTCCCCGCCTGACAGGGTTTCGAGGCGGCGGTCACGCAGCGGCTCAAGGTCGAGAAGGTCCAGGACTTCCTCGACACGGACGCGCATCTCCTGACGGGGCAGGGCCGCGTTTTCGAGGGCGAAGGCCACCTCGTCCTCCACACGGTCCATGACGAACTGCGCTTCGGGGTCCTGAAAGACGAAGCCGACGTGGCGGCTCATCACCTTGGGCGATTCGATGACCGGGTTGAGGCCGTTGACGCTGATGTTGCCTTCCACCAGGCCGCCGCTAAAGTGCGGAACCAGCCCATTCAGGCAGCGCAGCAGGGTAGATTTGCCCGCGCCCGACGGCCCGGTCATCAGCGTGAAGGTGCCTTCGGGCAGAAAGAAGCTCACGTCCCGCAGGGCGGGGCGCTCGGAGCCGGAGTACCAGAAGCTGACGTGCTCAAACCGAATCATAGGAGGTATCCGGCGCGACGGATGGCGCGGGGCGCGACGTTGAGCCAGGGGTGAGAATCGCGGGGGCCAGCAGCGCCAGCATGGTGAGCGCGAGGGCGGGGTCAAAGGCGGGCATGGTCAGCGCCGGGTAGGGATAATAATAGAGGCTCATGCGCTGGGCGAGGGGCAGGAGCAGCAGGGGCAGCAGCGCCACTGCCGCTGCCGCGACCATCGCCCAATCACGAGGGTGCCAGGGTTCGTGGCGGTAGGTGGTGTGCGGCGCTTGCCTCCCCAGCCGCCAGAGCACGTATCCGATGGCGACGCCGCCCAATGCCATTAGCAGGTATCCGGCTTCCTGACCCCAGCCGAGTTCGAGGAGCCAGCCGCCGAGGATGAGGGCGAGACTGGCCGTGACCAGCGCCCGCATGGAGGCGGGGATTGGCTCGTCCGCGCCCGCGAAGCCGCGCGCCGTCATCGCCTCGGCCAGTTGGAGGGCGCGTTCCAGCCCGCCGACGAGCAGGGGCATGAAGAGGGGAACCCAGTCCCGCAGACCCCTCACGCGATGGCCGCGCACCGCCTGCGCCTCCCGCACCTGCTGGAACTGCCGCAGGGTGGAGGGGACGAAGGAGAGGGCGACGACGACCACGACGGCCACCGGGTGGAAGGCGCGCGGGATGAGCCGCACCAGCGCGCGCGTTGGGAGGGCGACACTGACAAGCGTGAAGGCGGCGAAGAGGCCCGTCAGCACCAGCCCATTGAGTGCCCCGTAGACGAACGCTTCCAGGGTGACAGGGCCACCGAGCAGGGGAATCCACGCGGGAAGGCGGAAGAGCACGGTATCGCCGACGTGGATGCTCAAGGCGTTGAAAAGCGAGGTAGAGGGCACGATGAGCGCGCCGAAGAGCAGGGGTGAGAGCGGCAGCGTCCACGCCTCGCCTGCGGAAGTCGGTATCACGGCCCTCACGATGGCGAGGCAGAGGAAAATCAGGACGAGGTAGAGGGGATTGCGCGTGGTGACGAGCAGCCCCAGCGTCGCTACGAGCCACGCGACCCAGGCCATAGGGTGCAGGTGCGCGCCTTTTCGGTTCATGCCGCGCTCGGACGGTAGGGTCGGTAGTCGAAGGCGAAGCGGCGCTGGAAGCGGCGCAGGGCGCGCAGCGTCGGCAGCCCGAAGACGGCGATGAGCAGGGCATTCCCCACCGCGCCGAACACGTCCCAGACGAAGGAGGTCGCCACGTAGAAGGCGTAATAGCGGCGCAGGATTTCGCCGAGACTTACGCCCGGCTCCCAATACTGGTCGGCTGGACCTGTCACGAGGGGCCAGAACCAGACGTTCATGATGGCCCCGTACAGGAAGCCCCACACGACGCCGAAGAGCACCAGCACCGCCACTTCCCGCCCCGTGTTCTCGGCGCGGAGCCAGCGCGCGAGCGGCTGGCAGAGCGGCGCGGTCAGCCCTACCCAGCCCGCCGTCATCATCTGGTAGGGCAGCCAGGGGCCGAGTCCGCCCGTGATAAGCGCCGAGACGATGAGCGTCATCGCGCCCATGAGGAAGCCGAAGCGCCCGCCGTAGACGTAGCCCGTGACGATGATGAGAAAGAAGATGGGGCTGACGCCGCCCGGCCCTGGAATGGCGATTTCGACGAAGCGTAGCAGGGAGTTGATGGAGACGAGGATGCCGAGCAGCGCCACGAGTTTCGCGTTGACGGCCTGCCCCTGCACCTCCAGCAGCAGCACGACGAAGCATATGACGACCAGGAGCGTGAGGAAGTAGGGAGCGTCGGCGGCGTGCGCTCCCTGCATTGCCGCGCCGCCACGCACCACGGGGATGAAGAAGGGGTAGAGGAAGGCGACGAGGCCAATGAGCGTGGTCAGCCCGTAGATAGCGACACTTAGAAGTCGGTCTCTCATCGCTGGCGGAACCTCAGCACGGCCAGGGCGCTGCCCAGCACGACGACCATTCCGGCGAAAATCAGGTACGAGGTCAGCCCGCGCCCCTCGTTTTCTGCCGCGTCAACCAGCGTCTCGCTCGCGGGGATGGTCGGCTCTAGGGGAGCTACCACGATGGCGGGCACCGTCGCGGAGGGCGCGGAGGTCGGAGCCAGCGCCGCTTCTTCCTCACCCGTTTCCGTTGGTGGCGCGAGCTGCGTCGGGAGCGTCGTCGCCGTGCGGGTGGGCAGGGTGACGATTAGCGTGGGAATATCGGTTGGCTCCTCTGTAGGCGTGGGGATGGGCGTCTCGGTGGGCGGCTCTCCGGCTCCCCCCATTGGGGCGGCTTCCGTCGCGGTTGGTGAGCGAGGGAAGGGGGTCCAGGTGGGACGGAGAGGCGTTGGTGAGCCGGATGGAGGGTTCGTTGCCGTCGCGCTTCCGGGCGGGCGGGTGCTCGTCACTGCTCTTGTCGCCGTCGCCGCTACGCGGCTGGCGGTGGCGGTGCCGGGCAGCGCCGTGTTGCTGGGTGCAAGGGTGTTCGTCGCGGAGGGTGGCGGCGGGTTGGAGGCGGTCGCGCTGGGTCGCGGCGTCTCGGTGGCTGGTTCCAGGGTTGGCAGAGTGGTCTCCGTCGGAACGGGCGTCTCGGTTGGAGGTTCCGGCGTCCAGGTGGCGGTTGGCTCCGGCGTCCGCGTGGCGGTGGGCGGCGGCAAAGGCGTGTTGGTCGCCGTCGCGGTTGGGGCGAGGCAAATCTCGTTGAAGGGGATGGCGGGCGGCTCCGCCACGTCCCCGATGGTCGCTTCACCCCAGGCCCAGCCCTCCACGCCGCCCGCGCGCACCGTGTAGCTGCTGGCCCCCACGTTCGAGACCTGCCAATCGCCGCCAAAGAGGTGGCTGTAGCCCCAATAGCGGCACGGCTCGCCGGGGTTCAGCGTACACTGGCAGAAGCAGGACTGCGCGGGGAAGCTACAGCCCACGTCCCGAATCTGGCAGACGCCCGCGCCGAAGCTGCTGCTGTAGTCCGCGCGGACGGGCAGGCCCGCCTCGCGTAGCACCTCCTCGCCGGATGCCTGCCCGTCCGCGCCGAGGTCAACGCAGTACTTCTCCGGGGGGCCATCCCCGAAGGAGACGAGCAGCCCGGCCCTCTGCTCCGATTGCAAGGCGGCCTGCGCGGGGCCTGCCGCTCTCGGCACGGGGAGCACCAGACCAAGGAGGAGCAGCGCGGCGGCCAAAAGCCACCGCGCTGCTCCTCGCAGGGTCGTCAGGTCCATCATCAGTCGTCTACGCGCGGCGGGTAGGCAACCCCGACGATGCCGGGGAGCGCCTGATAGGTCGAGAAGGGGTCGTTCGGGCCGCTGAAGCCCGCGAAGCCGCCCTCGGTGGTCTGCAACTTCAGCACGGCGTCTACGGGCGTGTGCAGCGTCAGGCGGCTGGCTGTTCCGTCCGTGATGACGGTGGTCCAGGTGAGGCTTTCGGGTGCTTCATCATACGCCGCGAGGGCCTGTAACGCCAATCCCGTCGAGGCGGCGTCTGTCGCCCCACCGAAGCCGGGGAAGCCGCCATCGGGGTTCTGCGCGGCGTGCAGGAAGGCGAAGGCATCGTCCACGTCCGCAGTCGCGCGCGGGACGCCCGCCGCCGCGAGAGCCTGCAACGTAAGGGCGGTGCTGTCCACGTCCGGCTCCTCCGCGTTCGGCATGAAGCCCCAGCCGCCGTTCTCCGCGTCTATCTCGCGCAGGTGGGTCACGGCGTTGGCGGGAACCGCCTCGTTCGCCGCGACGAGGCCGATGATGGCCCATGACTGGTCGAAGGTGCTGGACCCGAACGCGCCAGTTTCCGCGTCGTAGAACTCCATCAGCTTGTCCACGAGGTTCAGCCCCGCGAAGCTCTCCGGCTCGCCGCCCGCCGCCACGACGCCCGCGAGGAACTTGCCCGCCGCCGCCGCGCTCTGCGTCACGTAGCCGGACGCCTGCACTTCGAGGTAATCGAGCGGGGTGTTGCCGTCCCGGACGAAGCTCTGCGTCTCCTCACCCGCCGCCGCGATAGCGAGCACCGCGTCCAGCGTCGAGCCGGGGTTGAAGCCCTCAAAGCTGCCGTCCGGCTGCTGGCGCGTCCGAATCCAGTCAAGCGCCTCGCGCTCGGCGACGGCGCGGCCCAAGTAGGGGAAGGGCTTGCCGACGAGCGCGGGAATCACCTGCTGGGTCGCGTAGACATCGGAGCCGAGCGCCCGGTCCTGGTAGGCGAAGCCGCCGTCGGGCAGTTGGAGACTGAGCAGGTAGGAGATGGGTGTGGTGCCGTCAACGGTGAAGCGCGGGCCGAGCGGGTCTTGCCCCGCCGCGATGAGGCCCTGCACGGCGAAGGCGGTGGAGTTGGCGTTGCTCTCCTGAGAAGGCACGACAGGGAAGCCAGCATCCTGCGTCCCACCCTCCGGCGTGGCCTGCTGCGCGCCGCTCCGGTTGAGGACGAGCGGCAGGTAAAGCTGGTACTCGCGGGTCTGCGCGGATTCCAGGAAGTTGACGCCGCTCATCACGGCGGTGGAGGTGACTGGCTCACCCCCGGTGACCAACGCTTGCAGCATCAGGGCGGTGGTGTCCACGTCACTTTGCAGGCCCGTCGAGTAGCCCCAGCCGCCGTCGGTGTTGATGCGCGAGGTGAGTTCCTGCGTGGCGGTCATGGGGATGGCCTCGCCCGACGCGCGCCAGCCGAGCATCCCATACGCCTGGTCCCAGTTCGTCGCGCCGAACGCGCCCGTCTCGGGGTTGTAGACCTCGGTCATGCTGATGACGAGGTTCATGCCGCCGAAGTCGCGTGGGTCGGCATCGGCGGCGGCGACGGTCATCGCCAGCTTTCCGGCAGCCTCCGCGCGCTCCGGGCCAGTCTCGATGTAGGTGGAGCCGTTCGCGGCGAGGTAGTCGAGCAGCGAGTTCCCCTCGGCGCTCTCCCAGCTCGTGGGGTCTTCGTTGGCTGCCGCGACGGCGAGCACCGTGTCTATTGTCGAACTGGGGTTGCCGTAGCCGCCGTTCGCCTGCTGGCGGGCACGCAGCCACTGGAGGGCGGCCTGGGTGGCGGTAATCTCCTGAGTCGTCAGGGGCGGTGTCTGGCCCCAACTCCAAAGCTCGACCATGCCGTCCGTGACGTGAACGTCGGGCGCGCCTGTGGTCTCATATGCCTCCCACGTTCCCCCGGAAAGATAGAAGTACTTCCAGAACCTTCCGTTTTGCGAGGCATAGGCACAGAAGCAGTTGGTGGTGGGGCATCCTGTCCCCTCGACGCGGCAGATCGCGCCCTGCTCCGTCGCTTCGACCTCGAACCCGGCCAACTCCAGCGCGTCAAGGCCGGAGATGCTTTCTTGCGTGAAGGTGATGCGGCGCATCTCTACATCGCCGTTGCCGAGTTGCACGGCGATGTGGGCCGTGTTCGGGTCGCCTCCGGCGGCGAGGGTGGGAAGCACGCCCATGAGGCCCAGGAATAGCAGCCCGAAAGCGAACACGGAGCCTGCCAACGTCCAGCGTGTGTACGAGCGGGTCTTCATCTTGTCTCCTTCTTGTTTCCGCGAACAAAGAGAGGACGCCCCCTCGTGCCGGGGCGTCCTCTGTTCTGGAAACAGAAAACCCGCCATTCGGCGGGCCGCGAGTGATGAAACCCTGATTCATCCTCGCCTGGCCCCCTCTCCACGAAGGAAGAATCCAAGCTTCGGAGTACAGGCGGGTATTCGGACTTCGCCACTAAGGACGTTACCGTTGCGGGACAGTGCCGGACTTGAACCGGGCTTCCCCCATAATGCGCCACGCATCCGGGCGGCTGGCGCACCTGCACTCGTTATTGACGCCTACACCTTACCGCACCTGTGAACGTTTGTCAAAGCGGGCGGTG
>DASVVH010000620.1:0-3626 GCA_036386615.1 Ardenticatenaceae bacterium | reverse complement strand
TTTTTTATACAAGTTCGGGTACGACTATGCTTCCACCCATGTTCATCCGATGGCTAACGACGGAGAAGAAGATTTCCTGCGAGTAACAGGACTGGCAGGCGACCCAGACATAGATCAGCGGGTTTTACTCCACAATTCTATCCTCATTCAACTCCTTCTGATTCAGCAAGGGCTCAATGCAAGTGAACTTCAATGGCGTGCCCTCGTTTACGACTTTCTGGATCATGGTGTGGAGTTCCTCGAAAGTGGATCGAAACGGTATGGATTAACAGTCTTCAAGATTGTAGGTCAAGGACCAATTTTCAATGGTGTGAATTGAAAAACGATAAATGAACACCGGCGGGGTAAGCCGCCAGTGTTCACGCGCCACCTTCCCTTGATCCATTTCCACTGCCTCTGCCCGACTGTCGAGCCTATCAAGTGTGCCCCGATGGTTCACCCTGAGCCATCAACACCGAGCCAATCCTGGCAAGCAACGGCCCCCTTCACGCCGCCGCCCAATCCGTCCTCGCCCCCCACCTGCCCTAGCCGACTACGGATAACGGCATAACGCAAAGGCGCAAAGACGCAGAGGGAATTATCCAGAACGAACCTCTGTGGCCGTCCTCTGTGTCCTTTGTGTCTCTGTGGTGAAAATCCGTAAGCTGTTATCCCACATCTCACATCTCACATCTCGTATCCCGCATCGCGTTACGGGTACATCTTCTCCAGCATGCGCGGGAAGGCCCCCGTCTCGCGGACGTGGTGCAGGCCGCAGACCCACGCGACCGTGCGCTCCACGCCAAGGCCAAAGCCGCTGTGTGGCACAGAGCCATAGCGCCGCAGGTCGAGGTACCACTGGTACGGCTCGTGCGGCAGGCCGTGCTCATCAAGGCGCTGTTCCAGCAGTTCCACGCTCGTGGCGCGCTGCCCGCCGCCGATAATCTCTCCGTACCCCTCCGGCGCGAGCAGGTCCACCGAGCGGCTGAGGTGCGGCGCGCCCTCCACCGTCTCCATGTAGAACGCTTTTACGGCGGCAGGGTAGTGGTAGACGAAGACCGGCTTCTCGAACAGCTTGGTCAACTCCGTCTCGTGGGGCGAGCCAAAGTCATCCCCCGGCTCCAGGTAGAGCAATGCCTTCTTCTCAGGGTCGCTCTCCTGCTCGTACAACTCTTGAAGCGTCGCCGCCGCCTCGTCGTAGGAGATGCGTGGAAATGGGCCTTGCACCTTTTCCAGCGCTGACACGTCACGTTCCAGCACGTTGACCAACTCGTCGCGGTGCTTCGCCAGCACCTGCTGCACGATATACGAGACGAACTGCTCCTCGATTTCCATGAGGTCTTCGAGGTCGCAGAAGGGAACCTCCGGCTCCACCATCCAGAACTCCGTGAGGTGGCGGCGCGTCTTGGACTTCTCCGCGCGGAAGGTCGGGCCGAAGCAGTAGACCGGGCCGAGCGAGAAGATGTTCGCCTCGTTGTAAAGCTGGCCCGACTGCGAGAGGTAGGCAGGTTCGCCGAAGTAGTCCACCTCGAAGAGGGTGCTCGTCCCCTCGACGGCGGCGGGCGTCAGGATGGGATTGTCCACCAGCGTGAAGCCGTTGTCGTCCAGCCAGTCGCGGATAGCGCGAATAATCGTGGCGCGAATACGCAGAATTGCGGCCTGACGCGGCGTGCGAATCCACAGGTGGCGATGCTCCATCAGGAAGCCGACGCCATGCTCCTTGAGCTGGATGGGGTAGCCGTCCTGCGCGTAGTGGACCACGTTCAGGTCCGTGACGCTCAACTCGTAGCCACTCGGCGCGCGAGGCTCGGCCCGCACCTCGCCCGTCACCTCAACGGCGCTCTCCTGCGTCAGCTTATCGGCGGCCTCCCACGCCGCTTCCGGCACCCCCTTCTTGAAGACGACCGCCTGAATGACGCCGGAGCCGTCGCGCACCTGTAGGAACTTCAGCTTGCCCTTGTCCGTGCGATTGTAAATCCAGCCCTTGAGCGTTACCGTCTCGCCCTCGTGCTGGCCTATTTCGTTGATGTGAACCCACTCTGCCATCAGCAGTGACCCTTTCAGGAAGAACGTCTATAGCAGCTAGTCGGTGAATTATATCACAGGCGCGGGCAGGCGGAAGCCGAAACCGGACGAGCAGGATAGGTCAGTAGCACGTTATGTGAAGTACGGCCTACCAAAGCCTACTTTAGAAGACGATGAAGTAGGCCGTAGTTAACATAAGGTTAACGGAGGGCACCGAAGGAAGGCGAAGCATCATACTTTTTGTAAAGTTGCCATTTGTTTACCTACCAGCAATGTTGGCTTTGCTCCACATTAGCAGGCTGCACTGCCAAAACAAAAATGCGGGGAGTTGATTCCCCGCATTTCCTGAAAGCCCTTTGCGTCCTTACATCTTTACATTATGCCGTAATCCGTTAGCGGTCGTCAGTCGTCAGTCGTCAGTCGTCAATCGTTGGTCGTTGGTCGTCCATCCGTCTACCGCGAGAGATAATCCAGCGGGTTGTAGCGCCACCCCTTGTAAAGAATCTCGAAGTGCAGGTGTGGCCCTGTCGAGCGGCCCGTCGAACCCATCAGCGCAATCAACTCGCCCTGGCTCACCCGGTCGTTCACCTCGAAGTACATGCCCGACAGGTGCGCGTAGCGGGTGCGCCAGCCGTTCCCATGATCGAGCAGGATGGTGTAGCCGTAGCCCGAATTGTCCCACCCCGAATAGACGATGGTTCCCCCGGCTGCGGCGTAGATAGGCGTGCCCATCGGCGCGGCGATGTCCAGCGCGATGTGATAGGCGTTCGAGTACTGCGAGACCCGGCCCCCCGTCGGCCAGACGAAGTAGCCCCGGCGGCTGCTCGTCGTGCTGCTGCTGGCCTGCTGGACCACGCGCTGCGGCGCGGCGGGCGCGGGCGGCGGCGCGACGTAGGGCTTGCGCCCGCCCGGCACCATCAGCCGCTCCCCGATGGTCAACGGTGCCTCCACGCTTTTCAGGTGGTTGCCGGGGAACCAGGCGATAAGGCTCGCCTCCACGCTGTAGAGCGTGCCGATGCTGGTCAGGGTGTCGCCCTCTTTGATGGTGTGCAGCACGCCGTCCAGCGCGGGGATGAGCAGTTCCTGCCCCACGCTCAACAGTTCCGCGTTCTCTTCAAGTGACTCGTTCGCCCAGATGAGCGTGCTCAACCGCAGGCCGAACTTCTCCGCGATGCTGATGGGGTTGTCGCCCGCCTGCACCTGATAGGGCAGGGCATCCATGCGCGCGGGCCAGAGCGCGTAGGCCGACGCGTCAAGCGGGGCCGTGCTCGTGATAGGCATCGTGGCGTCTACGGCGGCTCCGGCGGCCTCCTCGTCAACGGCGACCTCACTGTTTTCGTCCGGGGGGTAGAGTTGCGCCTCTACGGCTGCCGCGCTCATGGGCATCGGCACGGGTAGCGCATAGGCTGGTGACGGCGCGGCGGGGCGCGTCCCCTCTCTCAACGAGAGCGGCAGCGGTGCCATGATGGCCGCGATGCGACCCTCCAGGTCCAGCCGCGCGGCGGGCAGCGTCGGCCTGCCCAGAACGTACTGAGCGGGGTTCGTCTGCAGCGCGGCGCGGCCCGGCTGGGGGGCGGCGGCGGCCCGCTCGTAAGTGGAGGTCTGGTCCGGGGCCGCTGGGC
>DASVVH010000619.1:0-5510 GCA_036386615.1 Ardenticatenaceae bacterium | reverse complement strand
GTTGTAACTGAGCGTGGCGGCATTGTTGGGTGTGAGGGTAGTCGAGACGGGCGCGGATACCATAACGAAAGATGCGTTCATCACGTCCTCAAAGATGCCAACCGTGCGAGTCGGCGGTGTGAAGCTGTAGCCTTCGAGAGAGGGTGTAAGCGTCACTGAGAGGCTTGATACATCTGGGAGGATGTACGTGCCGGAGGAGTCAGTGGTGGCCTCCTGACTCTCCCCAGCGTGAATAGTGACGCCCTCAACGGGCGTGCCATTCGGATGAGTTACTTTCCCCTGGACGGAGCCGCTGGCCGCGAGAACGAGCAGCCCTGCCTCCCTATCCGCAACATACACTCTGTCATTCGCTACCTGCACACCCGTCGCAAAGTTGGTGTCGTAGTAACCTGCCTGTCTCGGAGAAGCGGGGTCGGAGACATCCACAATAAGCAATCCAACCGCGTGAGTCGCTAGATAGACGTGCGCTCCCGAAACGGCTAGATTCTCGATATACAGCCCATAGGTGCTAGCAGGCCAGGATGGCGCATTGTAGAGGCCAATCCGGGTGGGAGAGAGCGGCTCAGTCACGTCAACTACATCCAAGCCGTTGTCGAAACAGCCGTGACCGAGGTAACAAAGATTGTAGGTAGCGTAGGCGCGTCCTTCTGCCACCGCCACGTCGAACAGGGACACAGAACCTTGAACAGGGTGAGTGGCGAAGTACTCCCCCACGACAACCGGGGCCGTAGGGGTCGAGATGTCCACTATTCTTATGCTCCCGGACGAGAGATAGGCGTACCCGCCAGATATAGCTATCTCTCCAGCTCCTTGGAGGGTTCGACCCACCTCGTGCATGTTATCGGGGTTGGAGACATCAATCACGCGCAAGCCATGAGAGCTGGTAACGTAAGCATAATCTCCGGCGATTGCCACATCGTTAGTTGAAACTGCCCCTTCCTCGTCCGGAAATGTGTAGCTGCCAGCCTCGGTTGGGTTAGTGGGGTTCGACACGTCAATCACTCGCAACTGGTTATGTGCGCCAAGATAGACGTAATTTCCCGCGACGGTTAAGCCACCGATGTAGAAGGGGGTGCGAATGGAACCGACTACGACGGGCAGCGCCGGATCGGTCAGGTCCAAAATAAGCAGCCCTGGGGTCGGTTCCTCTACATCCGGGGCAATGGTAGAGTCCGCGATGTAGCCATAGTCTCCGTTCACGACTATCTCGTTGGGGTGTCGCGGGCGTGGGGGGTTGTAGGTTCCGCTCTCAGTGGGAGTACTGGGGTTGGAGATATTCACGACGAGCACGCCTTCCAGTTGGTCGGCGAGATAGGCGTGGGAGCCTGCTACCGCAACGTCCACCGCTATAACAGGCGCGTTGAAAAAGGCTGACTCGGTGGGGGCGTGTGGGTCAGCAATGTCTACTACCCACAGGCCGGAACTAATAGGCGAAACAGACTCGTCGTAGCGTGTGCCTGCTACGTAGGCGAGGTTGTCTACAATAGCGATTTCCCCAGTGCCCACATTCACAGCCCCAACCCTCGTGGGGGCAGCAGGCGTGCTCAGATTGTATACCTGCAATTCGTCTCGCGTCGAGACATAGGCATGATTGCCTGAGATGGCGATACCACCCCTATAGGAGTAGTGGGTGTTGGAACCCAGCGGGTGATTGTGCTCAACAACAGGCGCAGAGGGGTTTGAGACGTTGACGGTCAGGAGCGTGCCACGCAGAAGGAGGTATAGATGCTCTCCCAAGAGAGCAATATCGTTTACGCTGCCTCCGTCGCCGTCAGGTTCGAGCACGCTGGTCTGTGCCGGGCTGGCAGGGTTGGACAGGTCCAGAATGGCAAGCCCCACAGTACACGGGGTACCGAACCGGCTCAGTTGACAAGCCTGCCATCCGAGATAGGCATGGTTCCCTGCAACGGTGACGGCCTCGACACTGGTGCCGCGTTCGGGGTCGGTATGGGACGGCGGTTGGTAACTGCTAATCTCTACAGGCGCGGACGGATTGGAAATATCTACGATACGGAGTCCAGCCTCGACCGTCGCGAGGTAGGCATAGTTGCCGGAAACCTCTACCTCGTTGACGATGGAGCGTAACGGTAGAAAACCCACTCTAACTGGAATAGCGGGATTGGAAACATCCAGCACTGCCAATCCCATGCCGATAGCGGCGTAAGCATAGTTGCCCTGCACCGCGATAGAGGTGGTTGTGCCGCCGAGTTGCCCGGCCACACGAAGGTTGTCACTGTTGAGGGCAGGTGAGATGGGGGGAGGAGGGAAGGGTCCCACGCTACCGGATGGTTGCGCCAGGACCAGCGCGGGAAGGAGAAGGCCAGCGACGGTCAGAACGGCAAAAAGCAGGCGCTTCGGGAACAACATTGTGTGACCCCCTTTCATAGGCGGTGATCAGCATGTAGAGCACTCCGTATGGTAGTGCTAAGGAATAGCGCCAGCAAATGAGGCAGCACTCAGCCAGCAAAAACAGGCCGCACAAGGATAAAGGAGGAAACCTTGCCAAGTGCGGGAAGTCCATTGAAAAGCGCGCCACCCGGAATACGGGTGGCGCGTCTTTGGTCCCCATGATGAACTGGCCGGTTGCAGATGGGGTGGGGCAACTGCATTGTTGCCCCCTGATAATGTCCGGTGCCGACGACCGACGGATGATGACCGACTACCGCTAATAGCGACGGAGCGGACACGAGGCCCGCTCCGGTGGGGTTACATTACGTCGGCGGGAACGTCCATGTCCAGGTCGAGCGTGACGGGCTGCTCGGCGGAGGAGCCGACCTTCTCGAAGGCTAGCTCCTCGCCATTCTCGGCGACGGTGATGCGAATGGTATCGCCCTCAGTGAAGTCGCCCGCCAGCAGCCTGCGCGAGAGCGGCGTCTCGATGTGGCGCATGATGACGCGCTTGAGCGGGCGTGCGCCGAACTGCGGGTCGTAGCCTTTGTCGGAGAGCCAGGCGCGGCTGGCCTCGTCCAACTCGACGGTGAGGCCCTTGTCGCTCACGTTCTTCATCAGCTTGTGTACCTGCAACTCCACAATCTCGTGAAGTTGCTCGCGGCTCAGTGGCTCGAAGATGATAATCTCGTCCACGCGGTTGAGGAACTCCGGGCGGAAGGTCTCCTTCAGGTCGTCCTCGATGGCCTGGTTGTTGATGGTCTTCTCGTCCGCGCGGGAGCCGACGCGGAAGCCGAGCGGCCCGTTGCCGCTGGTCATGTACTTGGTGCCCAGGTTCGAGGTCATGATGATGACCGTGTTGCGGAAGTCCACCGTGCGCCCCTGGCCGTCGGTCAGGCGACCATCGTCAAGCACCTGAAGCATCACGTTGAAGATTTCCGGGTGCGCCTTCTCGATTTCGTCAAAGAGCACCACCTGGTACGGGCGGCGGCGAACCGCCTCGGTCAACTGACCACCCTCGCCGTAGCCGACGTAGCCGGGAGGCGAGCCAATCAGGCGGCTGACGGTGTGGCTGGCGCGGAACTCGGTCATGTCCACGCGGACCATTGCGTCCTCGTCGTCAAAGAGGAATTCGGCCAGCGCCTTCGCCAACTCGGTCTTGCCGACGCCCGTTGGCCCAAGGAAGATGAAGCTACCGAGCGGGCGTTTGGGGTCCTTAAGGCCGGAGCGGCCCCGTCGAATCGCGTCGGAGACGGCGGCAATCGCCTGCTCCTGCCCAATGACGCGGCGGTGGAGCAGCCCTTCCATGTCCAGCAGCTTGACGGCTTCGGTCTGGAGCATCCGCTTCACGGGGATGCCCGTCCAGCTCTCGACCACCTCGGCCACGTCCTCGCGGCCCACCACCTCGTCCAGCCCCTGCTCGCGCCGCCACTCTTCAATCTGGCCGCGTAGCTGCTCCTCGTGCTGGATGCGCTCGCTGCGGATGCGCGCCGCCCGCTCGTAGTCGCGGGCCTGCCACGCCTCTTCCTCCTCGGCGGTGAGGGTCTCCAACTCGGCCTTGTCGCTGCGGAGGTTGGCGGGCATGTTGAAGATGTCCACGCGGAGCTTCGCCGCCGCCTCGTCAATGAGGTCAATCGCCTTGTCGGGCAGGTGCCGCTCGGTGACGTAGCGGTCGGAAAGGTTCACCGCCGCCTCGATAGCCTCGTCCTGAATGGTGACGTTGTGGTGCTGCTCGTAGCGGCTCCGCAAGCCCTGAATCATCTCGATGGTGTCTTCGACGCTCGGCTCGTCCACGAAGATGGGGCTGAAGCGGCGCTCCAGCGCGCGGTCTTTCTCGATGTGATTGCGGTACTCGTCCAGGGTGGTCGCGCCGACGACCTGCAACTCGCCGCGCGCCAGCATCGGCTTCACCATCTGCGAGGCGTCCATCGCGCCCTGCGCCGCGCCCGCGCCGACGAGGTTGTGCAACTCGTCAATGAAGAGGATGATTTGGCCCTGCGCGGCCTGAATCTCGTCCATGACGGCCTTCAGGCGCTCCTCAAACTCGCCCCGGAAGCGGCTGCCCGCAACCATCGCGCCGAGGTCCAACTCGATGACGCGCTTGCCCGCGAGGTGCTCCGGCACGTTGCCCTCGACTATGCGGTTCGCCAGCCCCTCGACGATGGCCGTCTTGCCGACGCCCGACTCACCGATGAGCACGGGGTTGTTCTTGGTGCGGCGCGCGAGGACGCGCATCATCCGCAGAACCTCGTTGTGGCGGCCAATCACCGGGTCCAGGCGGCCATCGCGGGCCAGCTTGGTCAGGTCGCGGCCATACTTCTCCAGCGACTTGTACTTCTCTTCGGCGTAGGGGTCGTCAACGTGCGCCCCGCCGCGAATCTCCTCAATGGCCTCCTGCACGTCCTGCTTGGTGATGTTCACGTCCGCGAAGAGGCGCGAGAGGGGCGAACGGGTCTGCTCGGCCATGCCGACGATGCCGAGCAGGATGTGCTCGGTGGAGATATATTCGTCCTGTAGGCGGTCGGCTTCCTGCTGGACCAGAGCGGCCAGGTGCTGCACGGAGGGTGCAACGTAGACCTGGCCGGGAATGCCAGCACCAACGCCGCCGCGAACCTTCGGCTGGGCACGGAGGATGTCGTCAAGGCGACGCTTCATCAGGTCCATGTCCGCGCCGAGTAGTTCAAAAACGTCGGTTACAGCCCCTTCAGGCTGCTCAAGTAGCGCTAGAAGTACGTGCTCCAGGTCCATCTGGGAGTGCTGGTACCGGATCAGAATTTCCTGGGAGCGAGCAATAGCTTCCTGTGCGCGCTGCGTGAAGCGGTCAAAACGCATTGCTTACCTGCTTTCCTCGTGGGGTATAGCCGTCAGGTTGTGTAGGCCGCTTCTAGCGCTTTCTGTGCCAGAATCAGGTTCACAGCGTGAGACTATATTCCTATGTTACTCGTGTACTTACCTGCTATCAATACGGGTTTGCGAGATACTTTGTTTCGCGAAGTATCTACAGCGGAATTATATTCACGGGCGGCGACAAGTCAAGCGGCCTCTAGCACTGTGGGCCTGCGAGTGCCAGAGATTGATGTCGGGCTTAACTAGACCGAGGATGCGGTTCAAGGTGGGGAGAG
>DASVVH010000618.1:0-2740 GCA_036386615.1 Ardenticatenaceae bacterium | reverse complement strand
CCTCGTCCAGAAAGCGCAGGGCCAGTTCCGCGCCATCGTAGCCCTCCGGCACGCGGGGCCAGGCGTAGAGGGAGGCTTGGGGGGCGGCGGTCTCGAAGCCCATCGCCCGCAGCCCTGCCACCGCCGCGTCACGCCGCCGCTCGTAGATGCGGTTGCGCTCCCGAATCCAACCCTGGTCCCCTTCGAGCGCGGCGATGGAACCTGCCTGTAGCGGGTAGAAGATGCCCGTGTCCACGTTCGACTTCACGCGCATCAGGGCGTCAACGAGGGTGCGGCTGCCCAGCGCCGCGCCGACGCGCCAGCCCGCCATGTTGTAGGTCTTGGAAAGGGAGTTGATTTCGATGCCCACCTCCGCCGCGCCGGGCACCTGAAGGAAGCTGGGCGCGCGGTAGTCGCCGTAGGTAATCTCTGCGTAGGGGTTGTCGCTCAACACGGCGAAATCGTGCCGCCGCGCCAGCGCGACCACCTTCTCGTAGAACTCCAGGGGAGCGACGGCACCCGTCGGGTTGTTGGGATAGTTGAGCCACATCGCCACCGCGCGGTCGAGCACCTCCGGCGGGATGGCGTCAAGGTCGGGCAGGAAGCCGTTTTCTTCCAGTAGCGGCATCGGGTAGGGCGTGCCGCCCGCGATGATGGTGCCGGAGGCGTAGGTGGGGTAGCCGGGGTCGGGCACCAGCACGAGGTCACCGGGGTCCACGAGGGCCAGCGCGACGTGAGCGACACCCTCCTTGGAGCCAATCAACCCCAGCACCTCCGTGTTGGGGTCCAGTTCGACGCCGAAGCGCGTGGCGTAGTAGTTGGCCCAGGCGCGGCGCAGCGCGGGCGCGCCCACGTAGCTGGGGTAGCGGTGGTGCGCCGCGACGCGGCTGGCCTCCGTCATCACGTCAATAATCCAGTCAGGCGGGGGCATGTCGGGGCTGCCGGGGCCGAGATTCAGCACGGGCACGCCCTGCGCCTCCTTCTCGCGGATCTGCTTCTCGACTGAGGCGAAAACGTAAGGCGGAATAGCCTCCATGCGTTTGGATAGTTTCATGGCTTCCTTCTACCTGCTTCTGGTCGTAGGAAGAAAGCATAGAAGGAAAAACGAAAAAGGGAAAGGAGAAAAGACCCCCACCTCACATGCGCCTCTCCGATACGCAGCCACCCCGCACAGCACAATTTACCAACTATCTACCAGTTCCTCAGGAATTATCATATTCCTGAATCCACCCACCAAGCGCCCCAAACGCCTCCAATGTGGAGAAATGTGGAGGAGTTCAATCCCTTGCGTCTTTGCGTCTTTGCGCCCTCGCGTTATGCCCTTCATCCGTTAGCAGTCGTCCTTCGTCCACCGTCCTTCGTCGCCATTAGCGGTCGTCGGTCGTCGGTCCTCCATTCCACAGTTGCCGCCTCCGCCCATCAGGGTTATAGTCTCTCCCGCTCCACATCGAGCACCGAGGAAGGAAACCGAAGTCTCCCGATGGTACGGCCATTCGCAAACAGGTCAGCTTCATGAAAGTGGCCCTTCTCGGCACGCGGGGCATCCCCGCGAGCTATAGCGGCTTTGAAACCTGCGTAGAGGAGTTGGGCACGCGCCTCGTGCGGCGCGGGCACGACGTTACCGTCTACTGCCGCTCCCATCACGTCACCTACGAGGGCAGTCACTACAAGGGGATGCGGCTCGTCAAGCTACCCACCATCCAGAACAAGTACCTTGACACCATAGTTCACTCGTTCCTCTCCTCGCTCCACGCCGCCACGAGAGGCTACGACGTGGCGCTCTACTTCATCGTCGGGAACAGCCCCGTCGTCTGGATTCCGCGCCTCGCCGGGCAAAAGACCATCCTGAACGTGGACGGGCTGGACTGGAAGCGCGAAAAATGGCCTCCTCCGGCCAAGCAGTACATCCGCTTCGCCGAGCGGCTCGCCACCTTCCTGCCCAACGCCTTCCTGACCGACTCGCGCGTCGTCCAGCGCTACTACGAGGATAGCTACGGCACCCGCCCGCCCTACATCGCCTACGGCGCGGAGGTAGACCCCCTTCCGCCGGGAGAGACCCTGCAACGCTTCGGGCTGGACCCCCGCAACTACGTCCTCTTTGTCGGGCGGCTCGTTCCCGAAAACTGCATCCACCACCTCATCGAGGCGTTCAAAGGGTTACAGAAACCGCCCGGCATGAAGTGCGTCATCGTCGGGGATGCCGCCTACCAGAAAGAGTACATCCGCTCCCTCAAAGCGATGGCGGGCGACGACGTTATCTTCACAGGCTACGTCTTCGGCGAGGGCTACCGCGAACTCAGTTCCAATGCCTACACCTTCGTCGAAACCTCAGGCGTCGGCGGAACGCACCCTGCTCTACTGGAGGCGATGGGCTTCGGCAACTGTGTCATCACCAACGCCACCGCCGAAAATATGGAAACGGTGGGCGCGGTTGGCTTCAGCTACGACGGCAACGCGGGCGCTCCATCCCTGCGTGAGGTGCTACAACGGCTCCTCGACCAGCCCGGCCTCGTCGCCGAGCGCCGTCTCCTCTCGCGCGCCTACGTCCGCGAGCACTACTCCTGGGAACGTATCACGGAACAGTACCTCTCGTTGTTTTACCAGGTTCTAGGCCAGCAAGCTCCATCTGTCCAGGGAATCGAAGAACTTCACTAGCATCGGACCTTCCATCATGGTAAAAGGTGAGCTATGAGCGTGGCGATTGTAACCGGCTCGGCAGGGTTGATTGGTTCGGAGGCCGTCGCCTTCTTCGCCGGGCTGG
>DASVVH010000617.1:0-5989 GCA_036386615.1 Ardenticatenaceae bacterium | reverse complement strand
CTTCCCCTCTCCCACTTTGACACAGCCCTGTCGCCTAGTGAATCAACTTGACAGCCCTACTCTGCTAGCCTATCCTCCCCACGCGGTTGTAACTGGCTCTTTCTGGCTGCATGGCGTGCATGGCAGAAGGAAGGCGGCACTGTTGGGGCCAATGGAACCATCATGGAAGCGGGAATGACGGAAGGGAGACAACCGGATAGCGTGCCTGAAGCGGTCCCGCTTGCCCGCTCGCGTTCCGCGTTGCTCCCACGCCTGGCGCTGGCTGCCATTGGGCTGCTGTTTCTGAGCATTTTAGTCGTTAAGGTCTCTCCGCTTTTCTTTTGGGCCGACAATATCACGGAGGCGGGGCGGCTGATGGACAGAGCGCTCGTCTGGCCCGACCCGCGCCTGCCGGACAGTCTGCCCCAGATTCGAGATGTTGCGGCTAGCGAGGAGGCGTTGAGGCACCTGGAAGCGGCGATGCGGCGGCGTCCCACTCACACGCACGCGTGGCGCATGGCAGGGCAAATCTACGCGGCCCGCGCGGAGTGGGCGCGTGCCTCGGAGTTGTGGGAGCACGCCAGAGTGCTTTCGCCGAAGAATCCACTGCTGGCGTGGGAGTCGAGCCTGATTTACGAGCAGATGGCACGGGTTGTGGTGGAGGCTCCCGCCGAGCCGTTGGTGGCGGAACTGGCAGGGGGTGAACTTGACGCGCCGGGCGAACGAGTGGAGACGCCGCTGTGCGTGAATGGGCAGGCGGAAAGCTGCTACGCGGGCGAGACGACCTTCGCGATGGGCTACGCGGGGTTCGGGGGGTCGCCCGTCGTGACGGCGACGACGCTCTTTCTGCACCCGCCCGCGCAACTGAGCTATGCGGCGGAGATTCCCTCGGAGCGGCCTGCCTTGCGCTTTTTGATGGGCCTCGACCCGGAGGCGCGGGGGCTGGGGAGCGACGGCGCGACCTATCAAATCTGGGCCGAGGCAGGCGGCGCGGAGCCGACGCTGGTGTACGAGCGGACGGTGGACGGTGGCGAGGCGGCGCAGGGCTGGGTGCCCGGCTGGGCAGACCTTTCCGCGTGGGCGGGGCAGGAGGTGACGCTACGCTTCGCCACGACGCCGGGGCCGTCCAGTGACGCTTCCGGCGACTGGTACGGCTGGGGCGACGTGGCTTTGACGAGTGTGGAGGCGGCGACTTACGCCAGCCTCGCACCGCAGGCGCGGATGGTGGCGGCGTGGCGGGCGGCGGGAATAGATGCCGCCGCGTTCGAGAAGCGCGCCGCCTACGATGGCGGCCAGGGCCGCGCGGAGGAGGCGGAACGGTGGTCCGCCCGCGCCGCGCTCATCGCGCAGACGGCACCGTAGGGCGTGCATCTCCCCTCCAAGATGGTACAGCACAACGCCGCCACGCTGGCCTCGCAGCAGGCAATCGAGCAGAAGGTGTCGCGGAGCCTCGCGGCGCTGGTTGTGCGGCAGGTGCTGGCCTACGGGGCTATCTTCCTCGGTAACGTTTTTCTCTCTCGCTGGCTCTCGCAGGAGGTGTACGGCATCTTCGCCGCAGCTTTCGCGTTTCAGGCGGCACTGGTGCTGTTGAGCGACGTGGGGCTTGGTCCGGCGCTCATCCAGCGCGCCGAGAGGCCCACCGGGGAGGAGCTGGCGAGCCTCTTCACGGTGCAGTTGGTTCTTTTCGGCGTGGTGGCAGCCGGGGCGTGGCTCCTCGCGCCCGCGATTGCCGAGATGGCCGACCTGGGGCGGGAGACGGCCTTTCTGGTGCGGGCGCTGGCGCTCGTCTTCCTCATCACGGCGCTGCGGAGCATTCCGGCGATGCTGCTGGAGCGCGACCTGCGCTTTGATGTTATTGCGCTGACGGAGACGGTGAGCACGGTCCTCTACCAGGGGGTGCTGGTGGCGCTGGTCTACGCGGGCTGGGGGCTGAACAGCATCGTCTGGGCGCTGGCGGCGCGATACCTGAGCGACCTGCTCATCGTCTTCCGGTTCTACCCCTGGCGACCCCGTTTTTCGTCGCGGCTGCGGCTCATCTGGCCGTACCTGCGCTTCGGCCTGGGAATGCAGGGCGTGCGGCTGCTGGCCTACGTAAAGGACCAGCTTCCCCTGCTGGTGCTGGTGCCGCTGCTGGGCGCGGCGAGCGCGGGGCAGTGGGGGTGGGCCATCGCCTACGTCGCCATTCCTATCTATTTCAACCGCTTGATTGACCGCATCATGTTCCCGGCCTACGCCCGCGTGCAGCACGACCGCGCCGCTATCGGGGCGATGGCGGGCACGGCGCTGTGGCTGAATTTCGCGGTGGGGCTGCCCCTGATTGTGGCGCTGGTGGCCTTCGCGGGTGTGATTATTCCTTTGATTTACAGTTCCTCGTGGCTGGTGGCGCTGCCTGTGGTCGTGCTGCTGGCCCCCAACATGGTGGGCGGCTTCATCACGGGGTCGCTCTTTCCCATCTTCTACGCGACGGGGCAGTCGCGGAAGGCGGTGAAGCTGTTTGGCTGGTGGGTAGCGCTCAATACGGTGCTGGCCGGGCTGGGACTGTGGTTGGCGGGGCTGCGCGGGCTGGCGGTTGGGTTCTCTGTGACTACCCTTATCATGGCGGCTGTTCTGCTGCGCGAGGTTCGCTCGGTGGCGGAGGTTCGCTTTCGGGAGGCGGTCTCGACTCCGGCACTGGCGACGGCGGGCGCGACGCTGGCAACGCTGCTGGCCCTGGCGGTGCATCTGCCCTGGTTCGCCGCTTTGATGGCTGGCGTCTGCGTGTACGCGGTGTCCATCTACGCGCTGGCCTCTGCGCGGATTCACGCGCTGCTGGGATTGGGGCTGGCTAAGGCATGAGAGCGACTTCCTTTGAGCGCAAAGCGTCGCCGGAGGCGGCGTGGTGGCAATCGGACTATCTGGTGATGTCCGCGCTACTCCGTGACCTGGCTAACGAGTTGCCGGGCTTGCGGGGCGACCTCCTCGACCTGGGATGCGGGAATCGCCCTTACCAGCCCCTACTTACCAGTGTTTCCAGCTATCTTCCCTACGACATCGAGACGGTGGGGAGCACGCCGGAGGTCGTCGGGACGGCGGAAGGGCTGCCTTTCGCGGCGGAGAGCTTCGACAGCGTTTTATGTACGCAGGTGTTGGAGCACGTCGCGCAACCCTGGATGATGGTTTCGGAAATTGCGCGAGTGCTACGCCCTGGTGGGAGGGTGCTGCTCTCCGCGCCGCAGGCATGGCGGCTGCACGAGCAGCCCTACGATTACTATCGGTATACCCGGTATGGCCTGGAATCCCTGCTCAACGATGCCAATCTCTCGGTGGTTTCCTGCCGGGAGCAGGGCGGAGCATGGGCAGTGGTGGGGCAGGTCGTCAACAATCATCTGTGGCGGCACGCGCCTCCAAAATACTCGCCGAGGTGGTGGCTGGGCAGGCTCTCGACTGGACTCGTGAATCTTGTGGCGGCGCGGCTGGATGCCGCTTTCTTCGACCCGGAAGAGACGCTGAATTACGTCCTGCTGGCCGAGCGCGAGAGGAGTTTGAAGGTTGATTAAGGTTGGTCATCACTTGAGTGATGCCGAAATCGAGCAGCGCTACTCCGAAATCGCGGGGACGCTGGGGATGCCCGGCTATTTCTATGGGGCGGTGGCGGCGTTCCCGGCAGCGCGTTCCGGGGCGCGGCTGCTGGACGTGGGCTGCGGCAACGGCGACCTGCTGCGGGAGTTGGAGGGGCGCTTCGAGGGGTCGCTGCTGGCGGGGGTGGAGATTTCGTCGGGCAGGCTGCGGCTCGCGCGGGAGCGGCTGGGCGGGCGCGTCTCGCTGTTGCAGACGGGCGGGAAGGGCGCGCTGCCGTTCGAGGATGGGAGCTTCGACTTCGTCTTCGTGACGGAGGTGCTTGAGCATCTGAAGCAGCCGGAAGCGCTGCTGGCGGAGGTGCGGCGCGTGCTCTCGCCGGGGGGTCGGCTGGTGCTGACGACGCCAAACGCGGACGCCTTCCTGATGTGGCCGCTCTTCGCGCGGGTGGCGGAGGCCGCGCCGGGGCTGCCGCTGGTGCGGCGGCTGCTGCCACACGAGCACCCACTTCGCACGCTCCAGCCGATTGATACGCTGCTCACGCGGGGGGACGTGGAGGCGCTGCTGGAGCGGTCGGGCTTTCGCGTGCTGCGCGTGGCCGGGCGCGAAACGCTGCCCGCGCTCTTCTCGCTGCCGGGGCTGCGCTGGCTCGACTACAGGGGCTGGCTGCCGCGCGGCTTGCTGGATGGGCTGCTCGGCAGGGTGAGCGGCACGCGGTTCGCCTATCGCCTCTTCTGGGAGTGTACCAGGGTGTAGAATGAGCCGCCACGTTCTGTACGTGAACCCCTCCGCCGTGCATGGCGGGGCGGAAGAGGTTCTGCTGCGGATGATGGGCTATGCGCGGGAGTACGAGTACCAGCCCGTGCTGGTGGTGCCGCGCGGGGGCTGGCTGACGGAGCAGTGTGAGGCTCAGGGGATTGCTTATGAGTTTCTGCCGACGCTGCCCGATGCGTTTACGAGTGACCACTGGCAGCAGCAGTTTCGCCCCTGGCCCCGCAACGCGCTTGCCATTGCGCGGCTAGCCCGCAAGTGGGGAGCCGCCATCGTCCACTCGAACACACCGCGCGCTTCGTATCACGGCGGGTTGGGGGCGCGGCTGGCGCGGGTGGCGGCGGTGACGCACGTTCACGACATCGTTTCGCTGCCCTACGCCTCGCCGCTCAAGGCGCGGCTGCTCGGCAGCCTGACTGACCGGACGCTGGTGGTGTCGAAGGCGGTGGAGCGCGCGGTGCTAGGCTTCGCGCCTCGGCTTGAGGCGCGGGTTCAGACGCTCTACAACGGGTGGGACGTGTCGGTTTACGAGGGGGTGCGGCCCGCGAACCTGCGTGAACTGTTTGGCGTGCCGGAAGACGCCTTCGTGATAGGCAACGTCTCGGCGCTCACGCCCTGGAAGGGGCAGGACCTGCTGGTGACGGCATTTCGGGAGCTTCACGAACGGCACCCGGAGGCTCACCTGCTGGTGGTGGGCGGGGCACAAGGCAGCGAGAGGCAGTCGGACTACGAACGGCACCTGCGCCAACTGGTCGCCGCGCTGGGGCTGGAGGGGGCGGTGACGCTGACGGGCTGGCGCGAGGACGCCTGGGCGCTCATCAAGAGCTTCGACCTGTTCGTACACGTTCCGACAGAGCCGGACCCACTGCCGACGGCGCTGTTACATGCCTGCGCGCTGGGCCGCGCCTGCATCGGGGCGGAGATTGGTGGGGTGCCGGAGATTCTGGACGGCGGCGCGGCGGGCGTGCTGGTGCCGCCGCGCGATGCTCCGGCGCTGGCCGAGGCGATGCACAGCCTGATGGAAGATGCCCAACGGCGGCAGGCGCTGGGCATCAGAGCGCGCGAGCATTTCGCGCGGCGGTTTTCGCGCCGCCAGATGGCGGCGGGGCTGGATTATGCTTACCGCCAGTGCCTGAGTTGAGCGGGTTTCCGCCGCGTCGTTAGCTTCGTCCCTCGTCGTCCTCTTTCAGGCACTGGCCCCACGTTTTCCAAGGGTAATCAGGTCAATGTGGCGCTCCTGCCCCAGGTGCAGGATAGCCGCCGTTCGTTCCTTCTGCCACCCCTGACGGCCCGCCGCGCCGGGGTTCACCCACAGCACGCCCTCGCGCCGCTCGATGACGACGATGTGCGAGTGGCCGACGAGCAGAATGTCGGGGCGTTCCCGCGCTGCCAGCAATTTCGCCTCCGGGCGCGGCTTCTTCGGGTTTCCGGCGATGTGCAACATGGCGATGCGGGTGTTGCCTACCTCCACCACGCGCTCCAGGGGCAACTCGCGCGCCCAGGCCCCACCATCCACGTTGCCCCGCACGGCGATGGTTGGCGCGATGCTCTCCAACTCCAGCAGTACCGCCTCATTGCCCAAGTCTCCGGCGTGGAGAATCATCTCCACGCCCGCGAACCAGCGGTGCAGGGCCGGGTCCAGCCAGCCATGCGTGTCCGAAATCAACCCTATCTTCATGCGGGA
>DASVVH010000616.1:0-3153 GCA_036386615.1 Ardenticatenaceae bacterium | reverse complement strand
CTCGCCAAAGAAGACTGCGGCTACATGCACTGCCTGCCCGCCGACCGGAACATCGAGGTCACGGACGCGGTGATTGACGGACCGAACTCGTGGGTCTACGACGAGGCCGAAAACCGCCTCCACGTCCAGAAAGCGGTCATGGCGCTGACGATGTAAGGCCAGTGGCACAGGTGGACAGGCCGATTATGTGAAGCAAAAACGGCACTAGATGGGCCAACTATGACTCTCGAACTCTCAACCTATGACCGGGCGCTGCTGGCTGGCGAGCACGGCGAGGCGGCGCGGCTCGCCAGCGCCATCATCGTGAGGATGGCTGAAGTTCTCGATGCGCCGCACCTGATGGAGATTACCGCCGCGCACATTGACAGCACGCTCTATATGGGCGACGCGACCCTTGAGTTCGCGGAGCGGCTGGCGGGGCTGGGCGCGAGGGTCGTGGTGCCTACCAGCCTCAACGTGAGTGGCGTGGACGAGCACGGCTGGCAGGAGTGGGCCGTGCCGCCTGATTGGGCGGAGAAGGCGCGCCGCCAGATGGTTGCGTATCAGAGCATGGGGTGCGTGCCGACGTGGACCTGCGCGCCCTACCAGACGGCGATGCGGCCCGCCTTTGGCCAGCAGATAGCGTGGGGCGAGTCCAACGCTATCGCCTTCGCCAATTCGGTGATTGGGGCGCGTACCGAGCGCTACCCCGACCTGCTCGACATCTGCGCCGCCATCACCGGGCGCGTTCCGGCGATGGGGCTGCATCTGACGGAGAACCGCGCGGGGCACCTGCTGCTGCGCCTCGTGGACGTGCCCCTCTCCGTCCAGCAGGACGACGCCTTCTATCCCATCCTCGGCCATCTGATGGGCAAACTGGCGGGGGACCGGATTCCGGTAGTCGAGGGCATCCGCGCCACGCCCGCCGAAGACCAACTGAAGGCGCTCAGTGCCGCCTCCGCCGCGTCGGGCGCGGTGGCTCTCTTTCACCTCGTCGGTATCACGCCGGAGGCTCCCACGCTCGAAGCCGCTTTTCAGGGGCGCGAGCCGCGGGAGGTCGTCGAGATTACGATGGAGGAGCTACGCGCCGCCCGCCGCGAGTTGACGACGGCAGAGGGCGAGCAGTTGGACATGGTGGTGCTCGGCAGCCCTCACTTCTCCATCGCGGAGTTCCGGCAACTCGCGCCGTTTCTTGAAGGCCAGAGCCGCCATCCAAGTGTGAAGTTTCTGGTCACATCGAGCCGGGCGATGGCGCTGCTGGCGGAGAAGGCGGGTGCCCTCCAACCCCTGCTGGACTTTGGCGGCAGGGTGACGGTGGATACCTGCATCCTTACCACGCCCATGCTGCCGCCGGAAATCAAGACGCTGATGACGAACTCGGCCAAGTACGCCTACTATTCGCCGGGTATGCTTGACACGCGGGTGGTCTTCGGCACGCTGGAAGATTGCGTTCGCTCTGCCATCGCAGGGCGCGTGGAACGGGACGAGGCGTTGTGGGAAGGGTGATGCTGGGGCGCGCTTTAGTCGCTGGCGCGGCGGCGGGCGAGGTGTTGGTCAGCGACGAGCCGTTGAGCTTCTGGGGCGGCTACGACTACCACACGGGCGAGATTATTGACCGCCGCCACCCCCTCTCCGGCCAGATAGCGGCGGGCCGCGTGCTGGCGATTCCCTTCACGCGCGGCTCCAGCACGACCACCGCCGTGCTGCTGGAGGCCGTTCGCGCGGGCACCGCTCCCGCCGCCATCCTGACCACCGATGTGGATACCTTCTTCGTTCTCGCCTCCATCGTGGCCGACGAGATGTACCGCAAGCCCATCCCGATTGTTGCCCTCCCCGCCTCCGACTTTGCCCTCTTGCAGAGCGGCCAGCAGGTGAGCGTTCAGGTGGATGGGTCGGTTATAGTAGAATAGCTTTTGCCGTGCTCAAAGGAGAGTTAGTTACATGGATATCCAACCCTCTGAAGGGTCGCACCCGGTCGCTGTCGTTGCCATTGGGGGCAACTCGCTCATCACCGATAAGGCGCACCAGGAGGTGCGCTACCAGTGGGATGCTGTCCGGCAGACAGCTACCCACATCGCCAACATGATCGAGGCGGGCTGGACCGTCGTCGTCACGCACGGCAACGGCCCGCAGGTTGGCTTCATCCTGCGCCGAAACGAGCTTGCCGAGCAGGAGCTTCACACCACGCCCCTGGACCTCATCGTCGCCGACACGCAGGGAAGCATCGGCTACATGCTCCAGCAGGCGCTCACCAACGAGTTTGTGCGGCGCAAGCTCTACCGCCGCGCCTTTACCATCGTCACTCAGGTTCTCGTGGATCGCGACGACCCCGCCTTCCAGAACCCCAGCAAGCCCGTCGGCTCCTTCCTCGAAGAAGCGCAGGCCCGGCAGATGGAACAGGAGGGATGGACCATCGTGGAGGACGCGGGCCGGGGCTGGCGGCGCGTCGTCGCCTCGCCCGCCCCCAAAGCGATTGTCGAGCAGGACGCCATCGCCAACGCCGTCTGCGAGGGCTGGATTGTCATCGCGGGGGGCGGCGGTGGCATTCCCGTATATCTCAATGACAAGGGCGAGCTACGCGGCATTGCGGCGGTGATAGACAAGGACCACCTCTCGGCCCTCCTTGCCGCCAACCTTCAGGCTGACCTCTTCGTCGTCTCGACGGGCGTCGAGAAAGTTGCCCTCAACTACAACAAGCCGAACCAGCAAACACTGGACCACATGACCGTCGCCGAAGCCCGCCGCTACCTGGACGAGGGCCACTTTCCACCCGGCTCCATGAAACCTAAAATAGAAGCCTGTATCCGCTTTCTGGAGAACGGCGGCAAGCGCGCCATCATCACCGACCCGCCCAATCTCGAACGCGCCCTGCACGGCGAAACCGGCACCCTCATCGTGCCCTGAGCCTGAATGGATAGCAAAGATAACGATGCAAGATAAGGTTGTGTTGGAACCAACAGGGGCAGTTAAAGTTTACCACCTCTTGAACCAGCGCGGCTTGAGGGTGCTGGCGGCTCTTAGCGTGCTAATGGCTCTGCTCGTGCCAGCCGCTTTGCTCTATCTTCGCGCCTTACATCCGACAGAACCTCAAAGTGGTGCTTGGTGCATCACGGGAACTTTCGCGGTGCTCATGTTAGGGAGCGCGGCATTCCTGTTACATGCGGCAAACCATAC
>DASVVH010000615.1:0-4466 GCA_036386615.1 Ardenticatenaceae bacterium | reverse complement strand
CTGAAGTCCACGCCGGAGGGCGCGCGCGACTTCCTCGTGCCGAGCCGCCTCCACCCTGGGCGGTTCTACGCGCTGCCGCAGAGTCCGCAGCAGTTGAAGCAGTTGCTGATGGTGAGCGGCTTTGACCGCTACTTCCAGATTGCGCGCTGCTTCCGCGACGAGGACCTGCGCGGGGACCGCCAGCCGGAATTCACGCAGTTGGACCTCGAGATGAGCTTCGTGGACATGGAGGATGTGCTGGGGCTGAACGAGGCGCTGGTGATTGAACTTGTGCAGACGACGATGCCGGAGAAGCGGTTCCTCCGGACGCCGTTCCCGCGCCTCAGCTACGACGAGGCGATGAACCGCTATGGCTCCGACAAGCCGGACCTGCGCTTCGGCCTGCCGCTCGTGGACGTGAGCGAGATTCTGCGCGGCTCGGAGTTCCGCGTCTTCCAGAGCGCGCTCGACCCGGAGAGCACGCCGGACGGCACGGTCAAGGTGCTGCGCGCGCCCGGCCTCGCCAGCTACTCGCGCAAGCAGGTGGAGGAGTTGGAGGCAGTCGTCAAGGCGCTGGGCGCGAAGGGGATGCCCTGGGTGAAGGTGGACGACGCGGCGGGCGGCACCGTGAGCGGCGGCATCGCCAAGTTCCTGAGCGAGGAGGAGACGCGCGCCATCCTCGCGGCGGCAGAGGCGGAGAGCGGCGACCTGCTGCTCTTCGGCGCGGACAGTTGGAGCGTGGTAGTGCAGTCGCTGGGGCGGCTGCGGCTGGAGCTTGGCGAGCGGCTGGGGCTGCGCGACCCCAACGTCTTCGCCTACGCCTGGACTATTGGCTTCCCGCTCGTCGAGTGGGACGCGGAGGAGGGGCGCTGGGTGGCGATGCACCATCCCTTCACCGCGCCGATGGATGAGGACCTTGAGAAGATGGAGAGCGACCCCGGCGCGGTGCGCGCGAAGGCGTATGACCTCGTGGCGAACGGCTGGGAGTTGGCGGGCGGCTCGATTCGTATTCACCGCCGGGACGTGCAGCGCCGCATGTTCGAGTTGCTGGCGATTAGCGCGGAGCAGCAGCAGGCGCAGTTCGGCCACATGCTTGAGGCGTTCGAGTATGGCGCGCCGCCGCACGGCGGCATCGCCTGGGGGCTGGACCGCACGGTGATGATGTTCGCGGGCGAGCCGAACATCCGCGAGGTGATTGCCTTCCCGAAGACGGCGGCGGGCACGGACCTGATGACCGCCGCGCCGAGCGATGTGGACGAGCGGCAGCTAAACGACCTGCACATCGCGCTCAAGGGCAAGGCACTGCGGGCGGCGGACGACGGGCAGCAGAGGAGCGTCGAGCCGCAGGAGATGGTAGACAGCAGGCAGTAAGGATAGACGGAGCCGCGCTGAGAAACGTGAAGCCCCGGCCAGTCATGCAACTGGCCGGGGCTTCTGGTTGTGTTCCCACTGCTCGTCAGGCACTTTGGCGCAGTTGCAGTTTGACAAATCAGGGTGAAATGAAAATAATATGTTCAGAAATAGTCTCCGGCGGCGAGTTGCGTGAGAGCCACTTCTATGAACTGCGAATCCTTTGATAAGGGTTCTCTTCGAGATGGCCCTTTATCTTCCGTCCTCCATCACCTTTTCTACACAGCAAGGACCGGACGATGAGAAAACGAGTGCTTGCCCTAACCATCTGTTTTGGATGTCTCTGCCTCATCTTCGTGGCAGTACGCTCGCTCCCTGTAGCGGCACAAGCCCCCGCGAGCGGACATACAGCGCTCGGCTACCAGCAGGATACCCCGGCAACTGGCGCGACCCCTACGCGAACTCCAACCCGAACCCCAACCCGGACAACTACAGCCACCGCCACGCGCACGGCGACCGCCACCGCTACGGCGACACGAACGGCAACCCCCACCGTCGTGCCGGACCCAAATCTACAGCGCGTCTCGGTAGCCTCCAACGGCGCTGTGGCGAACAAGCCTTCGGACCAGCCTGATATATCTGCCGATGGGCGCTACGTTGCGTTTGCGTCCGATGCTACCAATCTGGTGCCTGGGGATACGAACGGTCAGAAGGATATATTCGTTCACGACCGCGAAACGGGCCAGACGACGCGCATCTCCGTCTCTTCGGCTGGCGTGCAGTCGAACGCGGAGTCCAGGCATCCTGCTATCTCCGGCGATGGTCGCTACGTCGCGTTTAGCTCCTTTGGCAACAACCTCGTGAGCGGCGACACGGATGAATGCCCAGGCTGGCACAGTTGCCAGGATGTCTTTGTCCACGACAGAGTGACCCGCGAGACCGTGCGCGTGTCTGTCGCATCGGATGGCACGCAGGCGAGTGCCCACGACACTGGCCTTTGGATAAAGCCCTCCATCTCAGACGATGGGCGGTACGTCGCGTTTGATTCCGCCGCCCCGAATCTGGTAGAAGATGACAACAACAATTACTGTGATTCAAATGGTGACGGTTTTCCTGACGCGAACTGTCCCGATGTGTTTGTTCACGACCGGCTGACGGGTGAAACGACTCTCGTCTCGGTCAATTCGGATGGCGTCCAGGCTAGCGGCACCTCCATGGGGGCCGTCATCTCCCCGGATGGACGCTACGTCGCCTTCGTCACGAATGGAAGCAACCTCGCGCCGAGTGACAATGGCTATAGTTTCGACCTATACGTTCACGACCGTATAACAGGTGAGACGTCGCTCATTACCAAGTCTATTCACGGGTACGGAACGAACGGCTTCTCCGGGAACGCCTCGCTCTCAGCGAATGGGCGGTACGTCGCCTTTAACTCTTCTGCTTCCGACCTCATAGTTAATGACACCAATAATATGCCTGACGTCTTCGTTTACGACCGGGCGACAGAGGAGATGAGGCGCGTCTCCGTCACGTCATCAGGCGGACAGGCCGAGGGCTTTAACCACTTCTGGTTCTCTTCGCCTTCCATAACCGCCGGAGGCCGTTACGTCGTCTTCGACTTTGGCACGGCCAATCTCGTGCCGGGGGATACCAACGAGGAGACAGATATCTTCATGCACGACCGGGTGACGCGGGAGACGACTCGCGTCTCCGTAACGTCTGCGGGAACTCAAGGAGATGACCAGTCGTTGACTCCATCGGTCTCTGCAAATGGGCAGTACGTCGCGTTCGCGTCTGACGCTCGGAATTTCTTCGTCAACGACAACGACATGAATGGGTCCGACATCTTCGTTCGTCGGCTGCCGATTGACGAGCCACCTCCTCCTACGGCGACTGCTACGGCGACTGCTACAGCCACAGCTACAGCCACAGCCACAGCTACAGCTACCCAGACGACCCCTCTCGACCTTTACCTGCCCTTAGTGCGACGACACTAACAACTACGCCTGGTTTCACAATTCCGTTCCGGGAAGACAAGGGGAGCGACCATCGTGGTCGCTCCCCTTGTTGTACCCTACAGGTTAGAGGTCTCCATCCCCTCATCGAAAGAGCGTCACTGGTTGCGGCCCAGGATGAGAAGCGTTAGGTCGTCGAACTGGGGCGCGTCGCCCATCCAGCCATAGACCGCGCCGAGAAGCGCCTGCTGGAGGTCGCTGGCAGTGCGGCCCCGGTGCGCTTCGGCGATGGCTAGCAGGCGCTCGCTGCCGAAGAAATCCGCCTCGTCGTTCTGCGCGTCGGTCAGGCCGTCGGTGTAGAGCAGCAGAAGGTCGCCCGGCTCGAAGCGAATGGCGGCGTGGCCCCAGGTAAGCTCTTCCAGAATGCCGAGGGGCATCCCCGTCGTGGGCAGGGGTTGAATCGTCGCGTCACCGCCCGCGTGGATGAAGTAGGGCGCGTTGTGGCCCGCGTTGCAGTAGGTAAGGGTGCCGTTCCGGGCGTCAAGGATGCCGTAGAAGACGGTGACGAACATGGGGCGGTGCGTGTCCTGCAAGATGCGGCGGTTCGTGGCGGCCAGCGCGAGGTCGGGGCGGTCAGGGTGCTCGATAGCGTAGGTGCGGATAAGCGTGCGGCTGAGGGCCATGAAGAGGGCCGCGCCCAGCCCCTTGTCTACCACGTCCGCGATGACGATGCCCAGCCGCCCGTCTGGCAGCGTAATCCAGTCGAAGAAGTCGCCTGTCGTTTGCAGCGCGGGCGCGAGTGTCACGCCGAGTTCCCAACCCTCTATAGCGGGCAGGTCCACCGGGAGGAAGCTCGCCTGAATCGTTCCGGCGAGGGAAAGTTCCTGCATCACCCTCTGGTGCGCGAGTTCCTGGGTGTGGCTGGCGGCGCGGCTGAGGGTCGTGCAAATCTGCGCGGCGAGGGCGCTGACGGCGGGCAGCAGGTTGATGACGGGGCCGATGCCTTGCGGCGGCAAGGCGAGGTAGACCGCGCCGATGGGAGCGGCTTCGGGGTCGGGTTGCAGCGGCACGACGACCTGCGTTCGATAGGCAGGCTCCGCGCGCCAGGGCAGGGCGGACCCCGGCAGGAAGTAGTTGGCCCCGCTGGCGGTGCGCGCCCACTCCCAGACGGCTTCGTCTACC
>DASVVH010000614.1:0-3747 GCA_036386615.1 Ardenticatenaceae bacterium | reverse complement strand
GAGCTTGCGCGGGTGTGGCAGGCCGAGCATGGCGAGAGACTATTGAAGGGCTTGGCGCACATCACGGGCGGCGGCTTCGTGGACAACGTGCCGCGCGTCCTGCCGGATGGACTGGCGGCGGAGATTGATTTGGACAGTTGGCCCGTGCCGACGCTGTTCCGCAGGCTGGTGGAGTGGAGTGGGATGAGCACCGACGAGGCGTACCGCGTCTTCAACATGGGAATGGGCATGGTGCTGGTCGTCGCGGCGGAGCACCGTACAACCATTGAGGCGCTGTTGCCGGAGGCGCGGGCCATCGGGCGGCTGGTGGCATCGGGGTCTCCCCCATCGGTGCGGCTGGTGGGTGGCGCATCGTGAGCCAGGAACAGGCGCGGCTGGCGGTGCTGGTCTCCGGCAACGGCTCGAACTTGCAGGCGATTCTGGACGCGAGCCGCGAGGGACGGCTGCCCGCGCGGGTCGTGGTGGTCGTCTCGAACCGGAAAGATGCCTATGGGCTGAAGCGGGCCGAGGCGGCGGGCGTTCCGGCACTCTATCACCCATTGAAACCCTATGGCACAGAGGGGCGCGCCCGCTACGACGAGGAACTGGCGAGGCTCCTCCTGCCCTACGAGCCGAACTGGGTGGTGCTGGCCGGGTGGATGCACATTCTGAGCGACGCCTTCCTGCGGCACTTCCCGAACCATGTGGTTAACCTGCACCCTGCAATGCCGGGTCACTTTCCGGGCACGCAGGCCATCAAGCGGGCGCTTGAGGCGTTCCGGCGCGGCGAGATTCAGGAGACGGGAATCATGGTGCATCTGGTGCCCGACGAGCGGGTGGACGAGGGTCCGGTGCTGGCGACGGCCAGGGTGCCCATTCTGCCCTCTGATACTATGGAAACGCTGGCCGCACGGGTACATGCGGCGGAGCACCAGATACTAGTCAGGACGCTGGCGAGGCTCGCGCGAGAGGGGCGCTGATGTGTCAGGTCGTTGCAGTGTTCCTCTACCCGGCGTAGGGAGCGAAGAAGTCAGCGGCCCACCGGAAGTGACAGCCCGCGCGCTGGGCCGCGAGGCGGTCATCCTCGCGGTCGCCGACCATCAGGGTCTCAGCGGGCGGCACCTCCGCGTCGGCCATCGCCTGTAGCAACATGCCGGGGGAGGGCTTGCGCCATTCGCGACCCCAGCGCGGGTTTTCCTCCTGACCGGGCGGAACGGGCGACCACCTGCCACGTCGGTCCTGAAAGGCGTAGGCGATGTAGAGGCGATGCGGAATCTCTTCAAGCAGGTTCCGCATACGCTGGGGATAATCCTTTTCTATCTGCTCCTGCGTAGGGTGCTTCGCAGGTTCGCCCCAGCCGCCCGATTCCATCTGGTGCCGCATCCCCACCCCGCCCTGATTGGTGGCTATGGCGATTAGGGGCCGCGCTTCGGGGCCGAGCCGCGCGAACTCGCGGAAGTAGGCGCGAACGCCGGGCAGCAGTTCGCCCGTGTCGCGCTCCGCGAGGGTGCCGTCCGCATCAAAGATGATGAGTTTATATTCCATATCCGTAGGAATTATCGCCCCGCCTCTGCTCCGCTCACGATCTCATGCCGCACCGCTTCCGTCAAGCGCGCGGCAGCCTGCACAGCCGCCAGACCACCCCGGAACTCAGGCGCGTCCGTCGTAATCACTCGTATGGGTTTACCATGTCTAGCTGAATAGAGAGGCTACGAACCTTCTTCTGCGCGTGCAGGGCCGATGATGGCTGTGACGGCGTTCAGGAGCTCAGGGAGGTCAAAGGGCTTTTCCAGATAATGCGTAGCGCCAACCTCTTTCGCCCACTCCCGCGCGTCCTGACCAGCCGTCATGACGAGGATGGGCACCGGGTTGTCGAAGGCATCAAGGAAGCTCGCAAAACTCCAGCCGTCCACGACGGGCATCCGCATGTCCAGGATGACCAGGGCGTAGGGCGCGACTCTCATCGCTTCCAGGCCATCCATGCCATTGGTCGCCGTAGAAACGTTGTAACCCTCCGACTCCAGAATATCCCTCACGACGGCGAGAATGGAAGGATCATCGTCAACGACGAGGACGGATTTTGGTTCCATAGCGACCTCCCGCGATGCTGTGCTAGCAAAGAGTTGAGGTGAAGGCGTGGGCTAGCCTTCGCAGTAGCTGTCGGTGATGTCGAGGGCACCGGAGATGATTTCGATAGCCTCACGAAGCTGCTCCTCCGTGATAACGAGGGGCGGCGCGCAGAAAATCCAATTCCAGCGCACCATCGTGAAGAGGCCGTTCTCGCGCAGGTACCCGGCGAGGCGCTTCATCGGCTCGCTGGGCGGCTGGTTGAAGTCACT
This sequence comes from Ardenticatenaceae bacterium, assembly GCA_036386615.1. Lineage (GTDB taxonomy): Bacteria > Chloroflexota > Anaerolineae > Ardenticatenales > Ardenticatenaceae > DASVVH01. Next base: position 1,429 of record DASVVH010000614.1, on the reverse strand, counting down.
CATCGGCTCGCGCGTCTCGCGGTTCTTCACCAGTTCGATAGCGTAGAAGAGGCCGACGCCGCGATACTCGCCGAGGCTGGGATGCCTCGCTTGCAGCCCCGCAAGTTCGCGCTCCAGAACCTCGCCCATCTGCGCGGAGCGCTCGATGAGGTTCTCGTCCTTGTACACGTCTATGCAGGCGCTCGCGGCGGCGAGGCAGACGGGATGCGAGTTGTAGGTCATGCCCGCCCAGAGGGTGTGCTTGTCGAAGTAGTCGCCAATCTCCTCGCTCACGATGGTGGCACCGAGTGGCAGGTAGGCGCTCGTCAGCCCCTTGGCGACGGCCATGATGTCCGGCTCGATGCCCCCGTGCTCGATGCCGAACCACTTGCCCGTGCGCCCGAAGCCGCTCATTACCTCGTCGGCAATGATGAGGATGCCGTGCTGGTCGCAGAACTGGCGCAGGCGCTGGAAATACTCGCGGTTGCGCGGCGACTGGATGATGCCGCTGGAGCCGTTCCATCCTTCGAGCAGCACGGCGGCCACGTTCTCCGGCCCCTCAAAGAGGATGGTCTGCTCGATGTGCTCCTCGCACATGAGGTTGCACTGCGGCAGGTCGCGGCAGAAGAAGCAGCGATAGCGGTAGGGGTCGTGGACGCGAACAATCCAGGGCATCCCCGGCTCCGCACCGAGGCGGCGGGGGTCGCCGCCAGCGCTGGCCGCGCCCGCCGTTGCGCCGTGATAGGAGCGGTAGCGGGTTACAATCTTGTCGCGCCCCGTGTAGAGGCGCGCGATTCGGATGGCGTGCTCGTTGGATTCGGTGCCGCCGAGGGTGAAGAGCGATTTTTGCAGGCGGCCCGGCGTAATCTCGGCCAGCTTGCGCGCGACCTCGCCGCGAATCTCCGTCGCCATGTGAGGATGCACGTAGAGCAGCTTGTCGGCCTGGGCCTTGATGGCCTCGATAACTTTGGGGTGGCTGTGGCCGATGTTGACGTTGACGAGTTGGCTGGACCAGTCAATGTAGCGCTTGCCGCTGGTGTCGTAGAGATAGATGCCCTCGGCGCGCTCGATGGGGATGGGATTGATAGCGGCCTGGGGAACCCAGTCGAAGAGGGTATATTCGAGGTTCTGCTCGACGATGGCGGTCATGGGGCGCATTTCCTTTAGAAAGTAGAGGTGGAGCAGAAGACGAAGCGTGAATGGCTCATGCCACAGATAGTATCATGAGTTTTCATTTGCGACACGAAAAGCGACAGGTTACAGGTGTGCAGACCAGTAAAGGCCAGTAACGGCCAGTATGGAATTGCGATAGGCCAACCAAAAGGCCAGTATCGTTGACAGGTTTTTGAGTCGTAAGTACAGAACCAGATGATAGACTATGCCACTTTGACACGGTTCTGACTCTAACGCCTGCCTTTCCAAAGGGCTGGTCCTGTTTGTGCTTCTGTAG
>DASVVH010000613.1:0-9232 GCA_036386615.1 Ardenticatenaceae bacterium | reverse complement strand
AGCAGGGGCCGCACGAAGGTCGCCGCGATGAGCAGGGGGGCGGCGAGGAGCAGGAGCACCAGGGCGCGCGTGGTCAGGTGATGCATGGATGCTAGGGTTGGAGCTTCTTGACGCGGTACCAGTAACGGTACTGTTCGCGGTAGCCTAGTTTGGCATAGAGGCTCAGGGCGGGTGCGTTGTTCTGCATCACTTGCAGGTAGGCGTGGCTGGCACCGTTCGATTTACCCCAGTTCAACAGGTGCAGGACAAGCTGCGTGCCCAAGCCCTGATTGCGCGCGTGGGCGGCAGTCACAATGTCGAAGAGGCCAACGTAGCCGCCTTCCGCGACCGCTAGACCAACCGCTACCGTCTCGCCGTTGCGTTGCAGCGAGGCAAAGCATTTTGCCGGAACGATGCTGTTCAGCATCCGCGTCATCGTCGGGAGCCGCCGCGCGTCCACGTCGTTCAGGCGGCAGAAGGCAGCCAGCCACTCCTCCGTGACTTCAGTATCTAGTCTCACCGTCTCCGCATCAGGGAGGCCAACACCTTTGAGGTTAAGCGTCTGCACGCTCGTAGCGGCATCCGCCCCGTAGCCCTGTTCCTCTAACATAGCATCGAGGTTGGAGGGCTGGACGGCGGCGCTCATCTTGAACACGCAATCCTGCCCCCTCGATTGATACACCTGCTCGCAATAGGCCACTTTCTCAAGCGTGTCGGTTGTGGAAGGGTAGAGGGCATAGACGGAATTGGCGCGGCGCGTGTAGCCATCGGCGAAGCGCAGCAGCCAGCCATCGTAGACCACCGTTTGCAGCGCGGGCCATGCATTGAGGGAGACTTCTTCGAGGCGTCGAATCATCACTTGAGTATCATCCACCATCTAATGTCAGCCTTCTACCTCGGCACCGCTACCACAAGGCCGCCGAAACCGCAGGCAGCCTCATCAAGTGCCTCTTGCCCAGGTCCGTTCATGAATCTACCTTAACAACTTCAGTTAGCCGATCTTCAGAATCGTAATAGAGTACCCAAACCGCTCGTATGAATAGGGGTGTAGGTGTATCTACTAATGTCCAGTAGACAGTCTCTCTTTGCCCCCTGTAATCGGGACTATCATCCGTGTATGTCACCTCACCACCTATATAGTTCAGTACTTCGTGAACCTCCATTCGAGAGTTGCCTCGTTGTGCCTCAAGAAGGGTAGTCGCATGGTCCACGAGCGCAGCTCTGGAACGGACAGTGTTATGCATTTCGGCCAGGGGCCGTAGATAAACATACTCAGTGATACTCGTGAAGCCATAGACAGCAAGGCATATCCCCAGGAAAGGGAACACAATCCACAGTAGAATCGCCCGTAAATGGCTAGGGTGTTTCAAGCCTAATCCTGTGGCAACTGCGCGCCTTGCGTTCCCACCACCAGCCGCCTTTACCTCGGCACTTCAACCGTGCCGAGGAGTTGCGCCATCACACTATCCGCCGTCAGCCCCTCGATTTCGGCTTCAGGGCGGAGGATGACGCGGTGGCGGTAGACGAACGGGACGAGGAACTTCACATCGTCGGGCACCACGAAGTCGCGGCCCTGAATGGCGGCATAGGCTTTCACGGAAAGCAGCAGCGAGATGGAGGCGCGGGGTGAGCCACCCAGCAGCAGGTCACGGTTCCGGCGGCTCGCCTCCGCAATGCGCGTGATGTAGTCGAGGATGCCATTGTCCACCGTCACGCGCTGGACGATGGCCTGCATCGCCTGTACCTGCTCGACGGTCACGACGGGTTGCAGCCCGGCGGTGGCAAGGTCGTGCGCGTTGAAACCCTCGTGGTAGCGGCGCAGCACCTCCTGCTCGGCGGCGAGGGGCGCGTAGGAGATGGGCACCTTGAAGAGGAAGCGGTCAAGCTGCGCTTCGGGCAGGGGGTAGGTGCCCTCGTACTCGATGGGGTTCTGCGTCGCCAGCACCATGAAAGGCATGGGCAGGTCGAAGCGAGTGCCCTCAATCGTCACCTGCCGCTCCTCCATCGCCTCCAGCAGCGCTGATTGCGTCTTGGCAGGCGCACGGTTAATCTCGTCGCCCAGGAGCACGTTGGTAAAGATTGGCCCCTTGCGGAGATGGAACTTTCCCTCGTTGAGGTTCAGGACGTAGGTGCCGATAACGTCCGAGGGCATCAGGTCAGGCGTGAACTGCACGCGCGTGAACTCGGCCTGAACGAGGTGCGCCAGCGTCTTCGCCATGAGCGTCTTGGCAGTGCCGGGCACGCCCTCCAGCAGAACGTGGCCCCCCGCCAGAAGCGCGACCACCAGCAACTCGATGGCGGTATCCTGGCCGACGATGGTCTTCGACGCCTCGGCGCGCATCCGCTCGAAGGTCTCCGCGACGGGGGCGGCCAAATTGGTGTTGGGTTCAATGATTGTCGTCATGCGCGCCCGTTCGGGCTACCCTTTCCATTCATCTTGCTGGGCTTCTTCCAACTTCTAACATTATGTCAAGTAAAGCCTACCTCACATCTTTTTCAGGTAGGCTTTGGTAGGCCCTAGTTCACATAAAGCGGCTGGGCCGCTTCCCAGGTGACACTGCTCGTCCCGTTGAACTGATATTAACTTCTCGTAATGGGCGCGCCGAAGGAGATGCCGAGGCCGCGCGCCGTCTGGACGAGCTTCCCGTCCACAGCCACCTTTTTCTGCCCGCCGATGGCCTCCTTGATGGGCACCGACACCACGTCGCCGCACTGAAGCGCAGTCATGTACCCGAACTTACCTTTGGAAATCAGGCGAACCGCACTCCCCCCGAAGAGGGTTGCCAAAATGCGGTCAAAGGCGCTCGGCGAGCCGCCCCGTTGCAGGTGGCCCAGCACCACCGTCCGCGATTCGACACCGCACTGGGCCGTAATCTGCTCCGCGACCCACTGGCCTATCCCGCCCAGCGACTTCTTGCCCTCGTAATCCAGATACATCTGCTCGCCACCATCGGGCTTCGCGCCCTCGGCGACGACCACTATGGAGAACTTGCGGCCCCGGCGGCGGCGCTCCTCGATTTTCTCACAGATGGCGGGAATGGTGAAGGGAATCTCGGGGATAAGAATCACGTCGGCGCTGCCCGCGACCCCGGAATGCAGGGCAATCCAGCCGGAGTTGCGGCCCATCACTTCCAGCACCATCACGCGGTCGTGGCTCTCGGCGGTGGTGTGCAGGCGGTCCAAGGCGTCAGTCGCCTCGTCAAGGGCGCTATCGAAGCCGAAGGTGAACTCTGTCGCTTCCAGGTCGTTGTCAATCGTCTTGGGCACGCCGACGAGGGGCACCCCCGCCTCGAAGAACTGCTGGCCCATGCCCATCGTGCCGTCGCCGCCGATGATGACGAGCGCGTCCACTTCCAACTCGCGCAGCCGCTCACGTACGCGCTGCTTGGCCCAATCGCTGACGATGGACTGTCCCTTCTCATTCTTGAAAGAGAGCTTTTCGTTGGTGTAGCTCGCCGCCCCCAGAATCGTGCCGCCGCGATAGAGAAGGCCGCTCGTCCCCGCCCAATCGAGCTTCATGACGCTCTCCGGGTCATCGGCGGCGAGCAGCCCCTCGAAGCCGTAGCGGACGCCCAGAACCTCCCACCCCTCTTGCAGGATGGCGGTGCGCGTGACGGAGCGGATGACGGCGTTGAGACCCGGCGCGTCCCCGCCACCTGTCAGAACGGCGATTCGTTTGATGCTGGACGGGTCCATGCAGTTGCCTCACTCCGTAGCACTCAACTCGCGTAAAGAGTAGCGCAAGTTGGCGCGAGGGGGAACTGAGGGGAGTGGAGGCCCCAGAGGTCAAGAACCTCTGGGGCCTGAGGCGTTTAGCGGAGCGGCTGGGGCACGAGGGCGGCGGCGGGCAGCCAGCCTAACTCTTTAGCGATGTCGCCGCCGTTGGCGATGGTGACTTGCCCGGCAGCGGCCCAGGGCACCGCCTCCTTCCACTGCTGGAAGACGGCGCGCTGCGTGCGGATGGCGTAGTGGTTGCCCATATCCTCCACGCGCGACGTTGGCAGGCCGAACACCGTGAGCGGGTCGCCTACCGAGAAGTAGCGCTGGCGCAATGCCGGGTGCGTATTGAGCAGCGCCTGCCGCCCCGCGACGACCTGCGGCCACGCGGCACCGGGCGCGTCGAAATCCGCGCCGAGGGGGAGCGGCGTCTGCCGCGTCTCCAACAGTCTCGCGTCGTGCCCGGCCTTGGAGAGTTCGTCAAAGATGTTGACGGGCCACGCCTGGCCCACCTCTGGCCGCCACTGGAGCACCAGCTTCTGGAACGCCTGCGTCACGAAGCCATCGTAGACGAAGCGCTGCGAGATGGGGTAGCCAACAGTCTGTAGCCCGCCAAGCCGCTGGAACTCCGTCCAGAAACGGGCCTGCGCGTCGTCCTGAACGCTGAAGCCGCCCTGCTGGCGGGCCGTCTGCGTGTAGAAGCGCCCGCCGGGGATGGCCCAATCCGCCGCGCCGTTGCCCGGCGGGACGGGCGCGGCGGGCGGCACGGCCACCGGAGCCGGAGCCTGCCCAGACTTCCAGCCCGCCACCAGTTCAGCCGTGAGAGTCAGATAGGCGTCGCCGTAGCGCTCTCCCGGCTCGATGTACGTTCCTTCGGGCCACTCGTTGAAGGAGTTGACGATGACCCAATCCGCCTGGCTTTCCCGCGCGCCCCGGAAGGTCTCGCGGAAGTAGGCCCCATTGGCGCGGTCACGGCGGAACCCGTTGGGGCGACCTAAGCGGGTATCGTCGTAGCCGGGCATCACCGTTGCAACCCAGATTTTGTTACCCCAGCGTCCCTCCACGCCGCGAACCCAGTTGCCGACCTTGACCAGTTGCGGCGCGGGGTCGGGTGCCCAGGCGACGGAGTACAGGTGGTGGCCGTCGAACTGCGCCAGAAAGCTGGTGTCGGTGCCCTCGGCTATCCAGATGGTCGAGCGCGAGGGGTCCACCTCGTTGCGGATGGCGGCCCAGTCGTTCACGCTGTACTGCTGCTGCCGCCAGAAGAAGATGACAGGCTTGCCGTCCCAGCGCAGGTAGGCGGGGTGGCTGGTGTGGGTCGTTATGGCGTGGCGCAGGCCGCTCACAACGGCGGCGCGGCTGCCGTTGTACGGTGGGGCCGTCACCTCGAAGTCTATGGCGGCGCGGAAGCCGCGCGCTTGAGCCACGTCGAGCAGGGTCTTGAAGTTGTCCTCGGTCTGGTTGCCCGGCCCCCAGTAGCTCTGCACGAAGGCGTCAATACCCGCCGCCTGCGCCTGACTGACGTGGCGCTCAATGGTGGCGCGGTCCCGCGAGGCGTAGCGCTGGGCGGGCAAGTCGGAGAGTTGTGTCGGGTTCCAGGAGTTCTCGTCGAACCAGGCGTAGTAGAAGGCGAGCGCGAGGGGTCCATCCGCCGCCTCGGCAGCCTGGGGGCGGGAGAGGGAGGGCGAGAGCAGGAGGAGGATGGCAAGCGCCACCAGGGTGAGTTTTCGCATGACGGGGCCTATCTAGGGTGCTGTAGAGGGTGGTCGACCATCATGGTATAGGACTTTGGGGTGAAAAGGAACAGGGCAAGAGTCCTATTGGGGACGCCTGCCCTGCCTGGTGGCGCAGAGAGGGTCAGCGGCGCGGGGGGCCGAAGAGCTTGCGGAAGGCTGCCCTGGGAAGCGCCAGCCCGATGATGAGGGCATCACGGACGTAGGTTCTGAGTCCGTAGAGCGTCAGGAGGGCCATGAAGATGAGGCAGATAATCAGGGCGATGGTAAACGGGTCGTCCAGGTGTTCCATTCATCGCCTCCGAGCGATGTGAATGAGACGGTTTCGGGAAGTGGCGCGAGTATAACATGGTCAACGGGAATGCGGAAGGGCGAAGAACGGAGGACGAAGGAGCGGTGCTGACTCGCAGCACCGCTCTTGTTCCGGGTGTTGAAAGGAGGGCTAGCCCGGTGAGGCAAGGGCCTCCTGCTCCAACTCTGCGTCGGGGGCGGGCGGCGACGCGGGATCGTCCAGGGAGAGGGGCAGTTCGATGGCCCTTCCCTCCTGCGCGCTGCGGTAAATGGCTTCGACAAGCTGGACGCCCTCGAAGCCCTGCTCAGGGGTGATGAGCGGCTCCTCGCGACCAAGGCAGACATCTACGAAGTGGTGCAACTCGCGGCGGTGCGAGGGGATGGGGCTTTCGGGCAGAATGGGCGCGAACTCCATGCGGGTGCCGAAAAGCTCGCCGTGAATGCGGAGCACATCGGTGGCACGGGCCTCCGGGTTGTGAAGCTCCGCGCCGCCCTCGGTCCCGTCGAGGCGGAGGTAGATGTCGTCGTTGAGGCCAATCATGCTGTTGCTTGAGACCTCAAGGAGCAGAGAGCGGCCACCCTCGAAGCGGACGAGGGCGGTTGCCGAGTCCTCGACGGGATAGGGGGACTGCTCGGTAGCGCTGACCCAGGCGCGCTCTTCGGTGCTGGCGGAGTGAATGGCACCGGAGACCGTCTCTACTTTGGGGAAGCCGAGCATCCAGAGGGAGAGGTCGAGCATGACGAGGCCCGTATCCCAGAGCGGGCCGCCGCCCGCCTGCGCCTTGGAGGTGAACCACGAGCCAGCAGGCAGGGCACCTGAGCGGCGGAGCCAGCCCGCCTTGGCGTAGTAGACCTCGCCCAGAGCGCCCTGCTGGACCATCAGTTTGAGGGCGCGGGTGTCGTCGCGGAAGCGATTGTTCATGCCGACGAAGAGCACCTTGCCGCTCTCGCGGGCGGCGCGCATCATCCTCTCCGCGCCGCGCGCGGTGAGGGCCATCGGTTTCTCGACGAGGACGTGAACGCCCTGTTGCAGGCAGCCAACGGCGATGGCGGCGTGCAGGAAGTTCGGCACGGTGATACTTACCGCGTCCACCTCGGTGTGGGCGAGCATGTCGCGGAAGTGGGTATAGACGTGCTGGATGCCCACGCGATCCGCGACGTACTGGGCACGACGCCCGTTCACGTCGCTGATGGCGACAATCTCGGCGTCGGGGATTTGAAGATAGTTTGGAATGTGGCCGTGAACCTCATCGGTGGCGATTGCGCCGACACCGATGATACCCACGCGGAGCTTGTTCACCAGGGACCTCCTGTCATTGACGGCTGTAAAGCGCGCTAGTTTTCGGGCGGGTTGGACACCAGGAAGTATAACACAAATGGTGCTTTTTGGTTCCGGTAGGGTGGATATGTACATGGGCGCTGCGGGTCAAGAGTCCGACTATTCTCAGTGCGTGGGCACAGCACGCCAGTCGTTTCTCGACTTTCTTCACGGTTTTCATAGATGAGCCAAGTTGATTTCGCGGGAGAACGGTTATAGGATGCGGGCAGACATTTCTATTTCGGCGCAAGGAGGCCCCGTGAGCGACCAGCACAAGTACATTCTTGAGGAAAGCCGCATCCCGAAGGCGTGGTACAACATCAATGCGGACCTGCCGTTCCCGCCGCAGCCCGTGCTGCACCCCGGCACGAAGGAGCCTGTCACGCCGGACTTTCTGAGCGTGCTCTTCCCGATGAACCTCATCATGCAGGAGGTGAGCACTGAGCGGTACATCGAGATTCCAGAGCCGGTGCGCGACATCTACAAGCTGTGGCGGCCCACGCCGCTCTACCGCGCGCATAGGCTTGAACGGGCGCTCGATACGCCTGCTCACATCTACTACAAGTACGAGGGGGTCAGCCCAGTGGGGTCGCACAAGCCGAACACGGCAGTGCCGCAGGCGTGGTACAACAAGGAGGCGGGAACGAAGGCGCTGACGACAGAGACGGGCGCGGGACAGTGGGGTTCGGCGCTGGCGATGGCCTGCAATTTCTTCGGGCTGGAGCTGGAAATCTACATGGTGAAGGTGTCGTACCACCAGAAGCCATACCGCCGCATCATCATGGAGAGCTACGGGGCGGAGGTCTTCGCCAGCCCGACGGACCGGACAGGGTATGGCCGTCAGGTTCTGGACGCCACGCCGGACTCTAACGGCTCGCTGGGCATCGCCATCTCGGAGGCGGTGGAGGTGGCGGCGATGTCGGGCGGCACTAAAAAGTACAGCCTCGGCTCGGTGCTCAACCACGTTCTGACGCACCAGACGGTCATCGGTATCGAGGCGCTGGAACAGATGGAGATGGCGGGGGAGTACCCGGATGTGATTATCGGGTGCGCGGGCGGCGGCTCGAACTTCGCAGGGTTCGCCTTCCCGTTCATCCGCGAGAACCTGACGAACGGCAAGCAGACGCGAGTAGTGGCTGTCGAGCCTTCCGCCTGCCCGACGCTGACGCGAGGTACCTATACGTTCGACTACGGCGATACGGCGGCGATGGCTCCTATCGTGAAGATGCACACGCTGGGTCACACTTTCGTGCCGCCGGGCATTCACGCGGGTGGGCTGCGCTATCACGGGATGGCTCCTTCGGTAAGCGCGCTGGTGGAGCACGGGTACATCGAGGCGCGGGCGGTGGGCCAACTGGCTATCTTCGACGCGGCGTTGCAGTTCGTCAGGAGCGAGGGCATTATCGCCGCGCCGGAATCGGCTCACGCGATTCGGGTCGCCATTGACGAGGCGCTGGCCTGCAAGGAGAGCGGCGAGAAGAAGGTCATCGCGTTCAACCTGTCGGGGCACGGCCACTTCGATATGATGTCCTACGAAGCGTATCTACAGGGCAAGTTGCAGGACTACGAGTATCCGGGCGAGGCCATCGCGGAGGCGATGACGCACCTGCCGCAGGTTGAGTTGGCCTGACGGAGGACGACCGACGACTGCGGGTGCCCTTTGGGCGGGACGACCGCTACGGATTAACAGCACGGCATGACGCAAGGACGCAAAGACGCAAGGGATTCTATAAAGCGGGAGGCGGGAGAATGACTCTCCCGCCTCTTGATTGCCCAGTGGACCTATGACTACCCGGCAACACTGTTTCATGACGGTTGGGCGACGTTTCTACTGCGGTAGCTCAATAACACGAAGGTGGGCAGACTGTGGATTGTTTTGCGTGCTGTCATCAACAAGAATTACTCGTGTTCCGTCAGGCGACCAATCAAAAAGAACTCTGTCGGACCAGACCCGACTGAACTGTGACGCATCGTTATTGTAAATCCATAAGCCAAGTTTACTCCGATATATACCTGTGAAAGCCAAAAGGTTGGTTTGTGGAGACCATTTCAGTATACCTGGTTCCCCAATCCCTCGAACAACTATACGTGGGTTGTAATCGTCCATCTGTGTTATGTATAGGTCCCAGGGGTATCTAAGCAGGTCTTCGATTTGTCCCCACGCTTGAAATTGGGCCGAGTCTCCACCCGGATA
>DASVVH010000612.1:0-2158 GCA_036386615.1 Ardenticatenaceae bacterium | reverse complement strand
CCGTCGCGGCCCGGAGTTTGTTTTGGAATGCTACTGTAGCCTCGATTGCCAGCCTCAACCGCTCCTCCCCCGCGCGGCTTCAGCCTCCCGCGCCGCAAGCGCCGCGCCTGTCCGCGCCCCTCCGGACCTCTCCCCGCCGCGATAGCGTCCATCTCCCCCACTTCTATCCTTCCGCTTTTTCGCTTGAAGACGAGGGCACAATGCAACGACGAAGCCTGCTCGGACTGCTTGGATTGTTCCTGGTGCTGGTCAGCACCCTGCTGTACGTGAACGGCGTGTCGGCAACCACCGCCGCCGCGACCCTTTCCGCCCGCCCGGACCGCGCGCCGCTCGCGGCCCTGCGGAACCCGCGTTCGCCCATCAAGCTGACTGGCGTCTACCGGAGGCCGCGAGACACGTTGGGAGGCTACCTGTCGGTGCAGCAGGTTGGCCGCACGTTCGACTACATCATCCATCACGCCTCCTGGGAGAACCACATCAGGGATTATCGCAGGCCGGTTGCCGAGGGCGGCGGCGGGTGGCAGGGGCAGGCCATGCTCTACGTCCTCCTCAACGGGATGCAAGGCCCGGCGAGCCTGCGCTCCGAGGATGACCAGAAGGAGACATGTTCTCCTGATGAAAACGAGTTGCGTCCTGGCGGCAACAACGTCATGTGGGATGACCGGATTGGACCTGACGATGACGATGACCCTAATAATTTTTGCGTGCTGCACGACACGATTGTCGCCAACCGAGGCAAGAATTGCAGCGCCACTCCAAGCCCATGCACGGGTTTCGACATGGACCTGGACGGAGACCTTGAGGCCGTCTACCCGACGGAAGCCTGGTTCCTTCACGAGCGCGACTTCACTGCCGCGCAATCGGGGACGCCGCTTACCGTCGAGGTGTCGGTGGGGGAGGACACCAACGGGCAGGGGGAGCGGCGGTGCCCCGCCAGCCCCAACGGGCGCATCTTCGAGTCTACGACTGCCAATCTGGATTCCGACCCCGAATGTGACAACGCTGACGTGTTGCACTACTTCCGCCCGCACCCCGGCAGAGAAGATGTCCGTAGCCTTTACGCAACGCGCATCGGCAGGCTTCTTACCAACTATCCGGCGTTCGACGGCCTGTTTCTGGATAACGTGGAATGGGAAAGCTCCAAGCTGGAGCGCAATTCCGGGGGCGAAAACAAGCTGCCGATAGAATACAGCACGGAAGGAGAGTTCGTGGGCCACGTTCAGGGTCTGGTGGATAGTGTGCGCGCGGCGGCGAAGCGGAACGAGGCGCAATTGCCCGTGTGGGCGAACATGATTAACAACTACCAGACGAGCAATGGCTGGTCCGCTTACAACGGGCGGCTGGAAGGGGGGATGCTGGAATTCTTCGCGCTGCGCTCGGAAGATGGCTGCCCACGACCCGCCGCAGAGATCGAGGCGCAGATGGAGCAGGCGTGGACGTGGCTCACGAAGCGCGCGTCGCCGTCGGCGCACCCCCGGCACTTTCTGGCGGTTGCGAACGCGGAAAGCAACATTCGCTGTACGGGTGAAAGTGAGTCTATTCCCTCGGAGGTGTTCTTCCTCCAGCGCGGGCGGTTCGCGTTTGGGGCGCTGCTGATGGTGACGGATGGCGAAAATACCTCGTTCGAGTTGAACGACCACCGCAAAGGCGTTCCCGATGTCACGGCGTACTATTACCACCTCGGGGAGTCGGACCTGAACTTTGGCCGCCCGGTGGGGCCAAGAGCGACAGTGACGGGGACGACGGACGTGGTGTACCAACGGCAGTTCGAGAATTGCATGGTTCGCGTGAACCTGACCCGCGCAACCGCCGATTTCTCCGGTTGCTCAGGCCAACTCTTTTTGCCGATGATTGTGCGGGAAAGAAGCCCTGGTGAGCCGAGAATTCCCGCGACGGTGACGCTGGTGGCTTCGACGCTGGTGCCGCCGACGACGCCCACGCCCGGTGGGTACCCGCAGCCGCCGAGCGCGTACCCGGCACCTGCGACGGCGACGCCCGCCGCCACGACGACGCCCTTTGTGGTGGGGCGGGTCTACAATCCGCACGGCACGCCGATTGTGGCGCGGATGTGCCGCGCGGATGGCTACAGCACGCCGACGCTGTGCCAGACGACGAGCAACCCGGCCTCGTTCGCGGTGCCGCCGAGTGGCAGCCAGCG
>DASVVH010000611.1:0-2084 GCA_036386615.1 Ardenticatenaceae bacterium | reverse complement strand
AGGGCCAGGGCGTCGTCCCGGAAGAGTTGGCGCGCCAGCCGCTGAATGTCCTCAACCGTGACCCGGTCAATCCGCTCCAACGCCTCGTCGGGGGTCAGGATGACGTTCCCCAGGATGAGTTGGCCTCCGACCCAACCTGCGTTAGCTCCACTGTCCTCCAACCGCAGCAGCGTGCGCCCCTTGGAATAAGACTTGGCGAGCGCCAGGTCCTCCTCGTTGACTGGCTCCTCTCGCAGCCTGTGGAGTTGGGCCTGTACCGCGCCGACGGCGTCGTGCAGGTTTTCGGGGTCCAGCGCGGCATAGACGGCGAAGCTGCCAGTATCCAGGTAGAGGCCGGGGAAGGAGTAGATGGAGTAGGCCAGCGCCATCTCTTCCCGAATCTGGAGGAAGAGCCGCGAACTCATCCCCTCGCCGAGGATGATGTTCAGCAGCGAGAGGGCGAAACGGTCCTCGTCAAAGCGGTTCAGCCCCCGCGTGCCCAGAAGAAAGTGCGCCTGTTCGACGGGGCGGTGGAGCGCGCGGGCCACTGGTCCGGCGAAGGGCGGCGCGGGGTGTAAGGCGAGGCTCTCTTCCGCCTGCCAATCGGCTAGTAGCGGCTCAATGAAGTCGCGCACGCTCTGGTGCGTGACTGGCCCCGCGATGGCGACCACTGTCCGCGCGGGCGAGTAGCTGCGCGCCTTGTATTCGAGCAGAGCGTCGCGGGTGAGTCCGGCGACGCTCTCATGGGTGCCCGCGATGTCCACCCCTAGAGGGTGGTCCGGCCAGAGAAGCTCCTGGAACTGCATGCTGACCAACTCGTCGGGGATGTCCAGAGATTCGTTTATCTCCTCGGTGATGATTTGCCGTTCACGCTCTACATCGTCGGAAAGAAAGCGGCTGTTCCGCAGCATGTCTATGAGCGCGTCGGCGGCGACGGGAAGGTGGTCGCGCCCGACGCGGGCGTAGTAGGCGGTTATCTCCTGGCTGGTGCTGGCGTTGAGGTCGCCGCCGACGCGCTCGACGGCCATCGCAATCTCGCGCGGGGTTGGGCGGCGCTCCGTGCCCTTGAAGAGCATGTGCTCGATGAAGTGCGAGGCCCCGGAGAGTTCGGGCGGCTCGTAGCGGGAGCCGACGGCGAGGTAGAAGCGGGTGCTGATGGAGTAGGCGTGCGGCATGGCGACGGTGACGAGGCGCAGGCCATTATCGAAGGTGGAGAGTTCGTACATGGGTCGGTGTTCAGAGCCTCTAAAGGTAGATAAGGAGAGACGCCCCGGCAGGGCGTCTCCGTTGGGCGCGCCGGTGAGCCGCGCTTTGCTGTTCTAACTGTAATCAAGAAGGGTGCCGCCGCAGGATAGCATCGGCCATGCGCGCGACCCGCGCCATCTGCTTCACGTCGTGGACGCGCACGATGTCCGCGCCGCGCGCGATGCCTATAGCAAGGGTGGCGGCGGTGCCCTCCACGCGCTCCTCCGGCGGGAGGTCGAGCGTGTAGCCGATGAAGCTCTTGCGGGAGGGGCCGAGCAGGAGCGGGTAGCCGAGCACTTTTAGCTCGTCCATGCGGTCCAGCAGTTCAAGGCTCTGCTCGACGGTCTTGCCGAAGCCGATACCGGGGTCGAGGATGATGTTGTGGTGGGCGACGCCTGCCTCGCGGGCAAGGTTGACGCTGGCGACCAACTCTCGTGCCACGTCGCCAAGGAGGTCGTCGTAGTGGACGCCCTCGTAGCGCCCGCCGAGCCGTTCCTGCTGCGAGACGTTCTTGGGGCGGAGGCGGTTGTGCATCAGGACGACGGGCACGCCGCGACTGGCGGCGAGCGGAGCCATCTCCGGGTCCATGCGGAAGGCCCAGACATCGTTGAGGAGGTGCGCGCCCGCGTCGAGCGCGGCGCGGGCCACGCTGGCCTTGTAGCTGTCTACGGAGATGGCAACGGGCAACTCGCGGGCGATGGCCTCCACGACGGGGACGACGCGGGCCATCTCCTCCGCCTCGCTCACAACCTCGGAGCCGGGGCGGGTGCTCTCGCCGCCCACGTCCAGGATGTGCGCGCCCTCCTCAGCGAAGCGGCGGGCCTGGGCCAGTGCTGCCTCAACGGTCTGGCGCTCGGTCA
>DASVVH010000610.1:0-15852 GCA_036386615.1 Ardenticatenaceae bacterium | reverse complement strand
GTCCGTCGAGTAGACAGCGAGGCCCCACGCCGCGCAGTTCTCGGCGGCGAAGAGCGCCGCGCGGACCTTAGCCGTCTCCTCGTCAGGCAGGTCGTCCGCCCCGCCGACCTCGAACCCGGCGATGGGGCCACCGATGGCGCGGAGCGCTTCCGCCACCGCGCCGCCCGTCACCGTCTCGTAGATGGCAACCGACTCGTTGCGGTCATCGAGCAGGTCGCTGACCACACCCTCCAGCGTTGCCTCGTCCTCCCCGAAGATAGCATCGCGGAGGCGGCGGCGCACCTGACCCGCGACGTGCTCGATGAGCACGTCGGCCTCTTTCTCGGTGGCGGCGCGGGCGGTCACGCGGATGTCCACCCGCCCCGTGTGCGCGGCGAGGCCGACAGTCGGGTTTTCCAGCCGCTCCAGGTCCGCAATCTTCTCGTCTATAATGCTCTCGCCCACCGCAGCCGAGCGCAAGAGCTTCACCTTGATGATGGCCGAGGTGCCCTTGCTGCGGATGTAGGGAATCACCTGCTCCTCCATCATCTGCTTCATCTCGCGCGGGACGCCGGGCATGGCGATGATGGCCTTGCCGTTCTCCAGTTCCAGCAGGATGCCCGGAGCCGTGCCAACCGGGTTGGGAATGCCTCGCGCCCCTTCGGGAAGGTCCGCCTGGCGGCGGTTGTTCTCGCCCGCCTCGCGGCCCCACCGCGCGAAGATGCCCTCGACGCGGGCCACCAGTTCCTCGTCCCGCACGATGGGGCGGCCCACCGCGTCGGCAATTGCCTCGCGCGTCATGTCATCTACCGTCGGGCCGAGACCACCCGTCATGAGCACGAGGTCCACACGCTCCAGCGCCTCGCGGATGACCGAAGCGACGCGCTGGCGATTGTCGCCAACTGTGGTTTTCCGGTAGAGATTCACGCCCTGCGCGGCAAGTTGCTGAGCAATCCACGCCGCGTTCGTGTCTACAATCTGGCCGAGGAGAAGTTCTGTCCCGATGCTGACGAGTTCTGCGTTCATCTATACCCTTCATTTTTGTTCCTCGCGGAGGGCGAGGCGGTTGTGCGACGGCACACGCGGAAAAGTCTACTGAAAACGTGGGAATTCGGAAGTAGATGCGGGATACGGGATACGGGATGCGGGATGCGGGATGCGAGATGCGAGATGTGGGATATGGGATATGGGATATGGGATATGAGATGAGCGGCAGAGATGGTTTGCCAGTGACGCGCGGTGAGATGCGAGGCGCGGAGCAACGGAGCGGGCATTCTGCCCGCGCTCCCAACGCCGCAACGGGTCATCTCTAACTCTAGAGAAGCAGTAGGGAAATCGGTAGCTACTAGTTGTGGTAGTGAGCTTGAGGTACGTAGGCGCGGGGGCGCGAGAGGCCCGGCAGGTCGCAGTCCTGCGGGCAGATGACCGCGTGGTTGCCCTCGAAGCAGGTCAGCGTGTGCCCCGCCGCGCAGTGGACGCGCACCCGCGCGCCCACGTCGAGGTCAACGGTGTGCGGCTGCGTGCTGTGAATGAGTTGCCCGCTCGGCAATCGAACCGCGTACAGGTTCTCGGCACCCCGGAACTCGCGCCGCGCGACCACGCCGGGGCCGTCCGCCTCCGGGAAGAGTTGCACGTCATGCGGGCGAATCATCACCTCAAGCGTGCGCCCCAGCTTGCCCGGCGCGGGCTGCTCGATGAAGCCAATCTCGGTCTCAAGGCCCCTCGGCGTCGTGATGCCGGGGATGAAATCGGCGAGGCCGAGGAAGTCCGCCGAGAAGCGCGTCGCGGGCGTGTGGAAGACGCGCTCCGGCGTGTCCACCTGCTCCAAGCGCCCCTGGTTGACGATGGCAACGCGGTCGCCTACCGCCATCGCGTCCTGCTGGTCGTGCGTGACGAAGATGGCCGTGCTGCCCGACTCGTGAAGGATGCGCCGGATTTCCAGCCGCATCTGCACGCGGAGGTCGGCGTCCAGGTTGCTGAACGGCTCGTCCAGCAGGACGACGACAGGCTTCGGGGCGAGCGCCCGCGCCAGGGCAACGCGCTGCTGCTGACCGCCCGAAAGCTCGTGAGGGTAGCGCTTCGCCATCGTACCCAGCCCCACAAGGTCCAGCACCTCGGCCACGCGGCCCGCGCGTTCGCGGCGCGGGAACCTGTGTAAACCGAAGGCGACGTTTTGCTCTACCGTGTAGTGCGGGAAGAGCGCGTATTCCTGGAAGACGACGCCCAGCCCCCGCTTTTCCGGTGCGGTCCAGCGATTCGGCCCCGCCACCACCTGATTGTCAATCAGCACCGTGCCCGTGTCCGGCGTCTCGAAGCCCGCGATGAGGCGGAGCGTCGTCGTCTTGCCGCACCCGCTCGGCCCCAACAAACACAAAACCTCGCCGCGATAGACAGTCAGCGAGAGATCGTCTACTGCGGGAGGCTGGGTGGGCTGGTAATGCTTGCGGACGCCGATTAGCTCGACGATGTGCTCGTTCGACATGCGAAATCCCTACGTCAAGGGAAAATTGCTATATTTGCTAGTTGAAGGCCATTGGCAGTGTGTGCATGAGATGGTAGAATGGCCCTGATTACATTCGCCTCGCAGAGTGTAGCAAAGTTAAGTAACTTAGTCAACAATACGGCACGGTTTTGTGCCTTTTGTCACAGCCTTCTCAACCACCCGAAACCCCTTTTGTGCCAAAGGAGAACCCTGGATGGCCTCCCAATACCCCTCCCCCTACGATGAAGAAGAAGAGGACGTTGACTTCCCTTCCGAACGCCCCCGCCGCCGCTTTGCGATTGACCTGACGGGGATGGGCGTCCGCATCGGCGCGACGGCCCTCATCATCGGGTTGAGCATCCTCATTATCTACTTTGCTATGCGCCCGCGCGGGGAGGAAGCGGCCACCGCGAATGACATTGCCACCCCGCCAACCACCAGCGAGGAGCAGCCCGCCGCGAGCGGCGACCCCCTGGCGACCTTTACCCCCGGCCCTAGCTCGACGCCACCGCCGACGGACGACCCGACGCCGGAGCCGACCCCAGAGCCGCCATCCGGCGTGCTGGCAGTGGGCGCGACAGCCTTGGTGACGAATACGGGCGTGAACGGCCTGAACATGCGAACGGGAAGCGGCACCAGCTTCGAGATTGCCCAAATCTTGCAGGATGGCACGACAATCACATTGGCCGAGGGTCCGGTGGAAGGCGACGGCTTTACGTGGTGGAAGATTCGGCTGGAAGATGGCACCGAGGGCTGGGCGGTACAGGATTACCTCGCCCCACAGTAGCGACGGAGCCGGGGAGCAACTCACTGCGACTGACAAAACTTGCATCAAAGTGAGTTGCTTGCTATAATCCTTCCGGTTCGCCCCCTTGGGAATACCAGAATAGCGACGCCCCTTCGGGCGACCGTCACCGCCCCGTCAGGAGCATGACGGCCCGCAAGAGGCTTTTTACGTTTTGCGCCACCATAAGAATGTGAGGGTTGGAAGTATAAGCAACCAGAATTTTCGCATCAATGACCGTATCCGCATCCGTGAGGTGCGGCTGATTGACGAGACGGGCAAGAATCTCGGTATCCTGCCCACTCAGGAAGCACGCGACTACGCGGAGAGCAAGGGCCTCGACCTGGTTGAGGTTGCGCCCGACGCGCGGCCTCCCGTCTGCCGCGTCATGGACTACGGCAAGTTCATGTACGAGCAGACCAAAAAGGAACGCGCCGCCAAGAAGACCCAGAAGCAGGTCGAAATCAAGGGCATTCGCATCCGCCCTGATACCGACTCCTACCACATCGGCTTCAAGGTGCGGCAGGCGCGCAGCTTCATCCTGAAGGGCAACAAGGTCCGCGTCATCTGCCAGTTCCGGGGCCGCGAGCGCAGCCATCCCGAAATCGCCCGCGCCACGATGACCTCCATCGCCCAGCAGCTAGCCGACATCGCCACCGTCGAGCAGAACGCCACTGTCGCGGGGCGCAACATGACGCTCATCCTCACGCCCGACCCGGTAGCGATAGACAAGCTCCAGAAAGCCGCAAGGGCCGAGCGCGCCGCCAGGGCCAAACAGGCCGAGGCTGCGGGGGCGGGTGCCCCTGCTCAGGGCGAGCAGCCGCTTCCCATCGGCGCGGATGAAGAGCTGGACCTGGAGGACGATTTCGAGGAGCTGGACGGCCTCGAAGGCGATGACGAGGACTTTGACGACGAGGACTTCGATGATGACGATGACCTCGAAGGCGAAGATGACCTCCCGGAAGACGAAGATGACCTCCCGGAAGACGAAGAGGGCGACGCCGCGTAACCCGTCTCGAAGAACGCTCCATCCTCAGGTTGGACGCAACGCCTGAGGATTTTTATTGCCCGAACCTACCACACGAGGAGATGTAACCATGCCAAAGATGAAGACGCACAAGGTCACCGCCAAGCGCTTCAAAATTACCGGGAGCGGCAAGCTGATGCGAACGCACATCGGCAAGAGCCACCTGCGCCGCAACAAGGCGAGCCGCGTGCGCCGCTCGTTCGACAAGTACGAGGAAGTCACCAACAACGCCTTCGCCAACCGCATCGGGAAGCTCGTTCCCTACCTCAAGAAGAACCGCTAATCCCACCATCCACCCTGCCCTGCTAAAGGGCAACCCTTGCGATGCCGTGTCGTCTGGCCCGCTGTGCAAGCACAGCCCTCCACGCCTCCGCGACCAGCCTGCCAGCCAGATTCAACACGAAAGAAAGATGGAGGAGACTCAATGGCTCGTGTAAAAAGTGGGACCGTCACCCACCGCCGTCACAAGAAAATTCTCAAGCTGGCTCGCGGCTATCGCGGCATGCGCTCCGTGCGCTTCCGCACCGCCAACGAGCAGGTGCTGCACTCCCTGCGCTATGCCACCAAGCACCGCAAACTCAAGAAGCGCGACTTCCGCCGCCTCTGGATTCAGCGCATCAATGCCGCCGCGCGGCTCAACGGTCTCTCCTACAGCCGCTTCATGTATGGCCTGAAGCTCGCGGGGATTGACCTCGACCGCAAGGTTCTCGCCGACATCGCCGTGCGCGAACCGGAGGCGTTCGCCAGCATCGCCACCCAGGCCAAGGCGCAACTCCAGCCCGCCTGAGCCTCGCCAGCCACAGACCAGAAGAGTAGAAGGGGTTTCCTTCTACTCTTTTCTTTTTAGAGGACTCAGAGTGTGGTGGGTGCTCTCTGGGCAGCGCCCGCTCCGTTGCCGTGCTGCCGTCAGCGGTCGTCGGTCGTCAGTCGTCGGTCGTCGCCGCCGCCTGCTCAACGGTGTAACCCTTACTATTCCCCCAAGACCTCCTGTGTTACACTCGCGCCGGAGCAGCCATGATAGAGAGCGCGCAGAACCCGAAGGTAAAGCTGGCCCGCGCCCTTCAGCGCCGCCGGGAGCGCGAACGCGAGGGCAAACTCTTCGTCGAGGGACTGCGGCTCGTGGAAGACACGCTGGGCGCTGGGCTTCAGCCCGACCTGCTCTTCTTCACCGGGCCTGCCCTCGCCCAGCCGGGCATCGAACGATTGATAGAGGCGCATCGCGCCGCCGCCTGGGAAGTCAGCCCCGCCGTCATGGCCGAGATGACAGAGACCGTGACACCGCAGGGCATCGCCGCCATCCTGCCCCTGCCCGACCTCGCCTGGCCTGCCCGACCCACCTTCCTGCTCATCGCTGACGGTGTGCGCGACCCCGGCAACCTCGGCACCCTGCTGCGCTCGGCTGCCGCTGCCGGAGCGGAGGGCGTTGTCCTGCCGAAAGGCAACGTGGACCCCTGGAGCGACAAGGTGCTCCGCTCTGGAATGGGCGCGCACTTCCGCCTCCCCATCCGTGATGCGCTAGCGTGGGCAGAGGCCGTGCCCCTCCTGGACGGCTTGAAAGTCCGCCTCGCTGATGCCTCCGGTTTCCTACCTTATGATGAAGCCGACTGGACCCTGCCCAGCGCCCTCATCGTAGGGGGTGAGGCGGGCGGAGCGGGTGTGTTGGCAAGCGAAAGAGCAGACGAAATCGTCTCCATTCCTATGGCAAAAGCCATCGAATCCCTGAACGCCGCCGTCGCGGGCAGCATCATCCTATTCGAGGCATTCCGCCAGCGTAGGCACTCTTCAACCCCTTGATTTTGAATAAGTGTTCGGCTATAATCTCCTCATCTCGATTCACTAGCCTTCCCTTGAAGCTAAGGAGCTAGAAAATGTCTGTCTTTGTGGCCGTGCTCTGTGCCCTTCGCCTAAAGCGCCTACCGTTGGTGTGTCTTTGTGGTAAGAAATCCGTTCTACGCTGCCTGCCTTCATCGTTCCCGCGTCGCATCATTGCATGGAAGCTGCTCGGTTCCTGCTCGCAAGGCAACCAGTTCGTGCTTCGCTGGAGCGCGTTCCAGCCTCGATGTGGGGTACCCATTTAGGGCACTTTCGACCCTCTGCGCCTCTCTTTTCTCTGTTGGTCGCTTCCCACAACATGACATGCATATTTTCGATGTCAATAAATGTACATATCTTTATCGTCAACCTCCATTCGCCACCGTCTACCGTCCATTCCGCATTCCATCACCCTAATCCCTCCTCACCTGCGAGAACCTGAACATGGACCTGGAACTTCTTGAAAAGATGACCCGCTTCAATGCGGTAGTCGGCAATGAACACCCCTTCGCGGCCTGGCTGGTGGAACAACTACAGCCCCACGCCACCCGCGTCGAGGTGGACCGCATCGGCAACGTCTACGCCTGGCGTGGCAGCGACCCGCAGATTGCCATCTTCTCCCACATGGACAGCGTCGGCTTCATCGTCGAGGAGGTGCGGGAAGGTGCCGTCAAGGTCGTGAAGATGGGTGCGCCAGCGACCCCCAACTACACACCGATGGTCGTCGAGACAACGCAGGGAGAACTGCGCGGCACCCTGCTCGTAGATGGCGACACCTATCAGGTGGACCTGTGGGAGCCGGAGGCCGCCCAGCAGGTCGAGGTCGGCGACGTAGCTGCTTTCGCCCCGAACTTCCGCGCCGAGGGCGGGCTGGTTCACAGCCGCTGGCTGGACAACAAACTGGGCGTCTGGGTCGCCTTTGAAGCGTGGAAGGAGGCGGAGAGTGCCGTCTTCGTCGCCACCGTCCGCGAGGAGCATCCGCCTGCGGGCGCGGGTTCGGCATCCCTGCGCGTGCAGGGGCTGGAAGTGGCAATCGTCGTGGACATCACCTACTCATCAAGCCCGCAGGGGCCGTACATCGTGGAATGGGGCAAGGGTCCGGCCATCACCCTGCGTGATGCCCAGGTCCATGACCGCCGTTGGGCCAAGGCGATGCTCAAGGTCGCGCAGGAGAGCGAGATACCCGCCCAGCCGGAAATCGCTCTGTCCGGCGGCTCCGACGCGATGCACGTCAGCGTGGCGGGCTTTCCGGCTATCTTCGTCGGCCTGCCAATACGCTACGCCCACACCCCCGCCGAAGTGACGCGCCTCTCCGACTGCGAGGCTGCCAGAGCGCTCATTCACCGCTTTCTGGACAGGTATAGCGAGGCGAAACTACCGTGAACCAGGCCGCCGCGCATACGCTCCATCACGACCTGGCAGCCGTCCTGCGGGACGAGCCTGAGCGCTTCGCCGAAGCCGTGCGCGGCCTGCTCGACGCGCCCGCTCCACCCGCGCGCGACGACCTGCTCATCGCGCTCCACGCCCTCCGCGCCGACAGTAAAGCCCAAGGCTACGAGCGCCGCGAGAACCTCGTCCTCGATATGCTCGACTGGATTATTGGCTGGTGCAGCCCCGGCAGCCAGCCCCCGTTTCCTCGCGGCTAAAAGAAAAGGCGGCGGGTTTAGTACCCGCCGCCCTCTATCTCACTGACAGGAGGAACAACCGAAAGCTTGGAGACCTGCGGCACCGATGCCGCTTTCCGTTTCCTCCGTCCTCCGTCCTTCGTCCTCCGTCCTTCGTCTGTCAGGCTACCGCGCGTGCCATCTCCGCGCGAAAGGGCACGAAGCCACTGCCGTAGAGGATGGGCGCGATGTCGAAGATGTCGCGCTGGGCACAGAAATCTATGTCCGCGTCGTAGCCTAGTGAGCGGAGTTCGTCGGCGCTCGGCGTGGCATGGAAGACCGTCGGGGCGTGCTCGTCGCGCAGCATGTCCGGCGGGCAGGTCGCGCCCAGCGCCTGAAGGTGCGCCGCGATGCAGCGTGCCGCGCAGTAGTCCTCCTCGGCGTGTCCCCCGTATTCGCCAGCCGCCACGAGCACGATGTCGCGGCCCTGTTCCATCGCCAGGCTCCACGCGGCCTCGGCCACTGCCTTCGCGTTCAGCGTGGTGCCCATGAAGACCGCCGCCGCTCCGGCACGGGCCGCGTCCACCATGAGGGTTCCGTTGCTCGTCGAGAGGACCAGCGTCTGCCCCGTGAATTTGGACGGCTCACGCCGCATCTCGGTGGGCGAGTTGCCGTGATCGAAGCCGGGGCACTTCGCGCCCTGCCGCTCCCCCGCTACCCTATGGTGCGGGCGGCCCACGTAGGTGGCCGCCTCCTCCACCGTTAAGACTGGGATGACCTCCCGCGCGCCCAGCGAGAGCGCCGTCACGGTGGTGGCACTGGCCCGCAGGGCATCCACGACAATCGCAACCGCTTCGCGGCGGGCGGCCTCGCGCGCGCCCTCCTCCGCGAAGAGAATCTCTACCTTTACCTGGAAACCCATCTGTTCCCTTTCTGGAAGAAGCGCCAGGGCCGCTCTCGGTGCTCAGGGTCGGCGTAGTCTATGCCGATTCGGGGCGAGAGTCCTACCTCGTCGTCGGCAAGCGGCTCGCCGCGTTCAAACCAGAGCGCCTGGCTCGTTGTTACGTCCTCGCCGTTGAGGGAACGGTCTATCATCATCGCCCGGCACAGCTTGCCCGGCCCATTCGTCAGGTTCGCGGGCTTGCCGGGCCGCAGCGCCAGCATCGTCTCTACGCCCTCGATTGGCTCCACCGCGCGCACCAGAATGGCCCCCGGAAAGCCCTCTTCATCCGTCGAGACGTTCAGCATGTTGTGCATGCCGTAGATGAGGTAGACGTAGGCGTGGCCGGGCGGGCCAAACATCACCCAGGCACGGCCTTTCTCGCCCGCCCTGGCATGGCTGGCGCTGTCATCGGGACCGTGATACGCCTCGGTCTCGACGACGCGGCCCTTCAGTGTCTCACCTGAAGGCAAGTGCCGTACCAGCACTGCGCCCAGCAACTCGCGCGCGACGGCGGGAGCAGGCCGGGCATAGAACTCTCGCCCCAATCGCATCTGGCTTGAACTCCTGGAATGGTCCTATAGCGCCGAGACGCAGGTTGCCTGACAGGCAGAAGAGGCTCCGGCGCGTCACCTGCGACACACCTGGGCCTCTTCGTTGGGGCGACTTCGGCTCTGAATTTGCAGCAGGGTAGTTGAAAGGCGGCAAGTTGTCAATTCAGGGATGGTTACATCTGCGCCTTGGCTCGCAAGTGACGGGTTTTCAGGCTGGTTTTTGACGAGTGCGCGACAATTCCTGTCGCCCCGCGCCAGATTCTGTAACTACCCAGCCGTCCTACCAACTATAATCTTGTCAGTCGTGGGTCATCCATGTGCGTATGCTTCCACAATCGGCGCGGCCATAATCTCTTTCCGCGCCCGTTCCAGCAGCACGGGGCAGGGTGCTCCTCGCAGTACACCGTCCGCCACGCTGCCGTACATCCAGCGGCCCAACCCTGAGCGCGCGTGAGTGCTCATGACAATCAGGTCCGCCCGCTCCTGCTCGGCAGTCTCCAGAATTGCCCTGGCGGGCGACAGGTCGTGGACGAAACTACGGCTACCCACGCCCATATACTCCAATTGATCGCGCACTCCTGCCAGGTATCCCTCGACCGCCCGCGTTCTCAGGTTACGGAGAGCGCCATACCCGTCAGCCTGCGCCAGAATGCCGTCTAACTCGCGCTCCGTCTTCAGGTCCAGCGCGCGCAATAGCAGCAGACTAGCTCCCTTCTCACTCGCCAACGCCCGCGCCTGCGGCAGCGCCTGTTCCGCCAGCGGGGTCCCATCCAGCGGCACCAGAATCCGCTCAAGCACACTTCCGGGCGTCACAGCCGTATCGCCACGCACCAGCAGCACTGGCCCGGAAACGACACGCACCACATGGTCCGCAATCGAGCCGAGCGCCCAGCGGCTGACACCGGAGCGCCCGTGCGTCGTCATCGCAATCAGCTCCACATCCTCGTCCTCGGCAACGGCACAGATTCCCGCCGTCACATCGCCACCCATCAACCGAACCTGAGCAGCGATGCCCTGCGTCCGCAGTTCGCCCTGTAGGCCCTTTAGATACTGCTCCGCCTCCGCCCACAGGTTGCCCGTCGAGATGCGTCCCAGCGCCTCCGCGTAGCCCAAATCACTGTAAGGATGGTAAGGTTCCAGAACCCGCAGTAAGATGACCTGCGTCCGGCCCGGCGTCACTACCACTGGCAGATACGCCAGCACGCGCTCCGAGTACGTTGAGCCATCCAGCGGCACCAGTATTCTTCGATACATCGTTTACCTCCCTCACCAGTCAGCCGGGTTCGGCCCTATCATCAGCCCTACATACTCGCATGATAGACGAAAAGCTCTCCAATTGCGCCGGGCACCCGGCGAGCCTTCACCCTGGTCAGGTGGCTAGTTTCTCCACCCCAACGAGCGACAGACGGCCAAATGAAAGGAGGGGCGGCATCACCACCCCTCCCTGTCGACATCTCACAAGTCGCCACCCTTCGCTATTCGTCTTCCGTCTTCCGTCCTCCGTCTTCCGTCCTTCGTCCTCCGTCACTCCTGCACGATGAGCGCCGTCACCATCCCGAACATCCCATGCGCCGATTCCGCGTGCGTCAGAACGTGGCAGTGGAAGGCCCACACGCCCGGCATGTCACAGTCCACGATGACATCCCACCGTTCGCCGGGGGCGACGTTCAGCGTATCGCACATGAACGGCTGCGGCAGCGTGTAGCCATCCTTGGCAAAGACCGACTGTGGCATCCCGTGCAGGTGCATTGGGTGAATCATCAATCCCTCATTCATGTAGCGAACGCGAATCTTGTCGCCCAGCTTTGCGATAATCGGCTGCGTGTGCGGGAAGGAGCGCCCGTTGATGGTCAGCCCCACTCCCGTGTCATTCAGAATCATCGTGTAATCTGCATCGTATTCCGGGTCGCTCGACCTGCTCCTCGGCTCGATGATGAACGGCCCCATCAGCCCCTTCGTCACCTGCTCGGCGGCGTTGTGATGCGAGTGGTACATGTGCGAGCCGGGATTTGTGGCAGTGAATTCGTAGGTAAAGCTCTCGCCCGGCTTGATGGGCGGCTGCGTGATGAAGGGCACTCCGTCCATCGAGTTGGGCGTGCGAACACCGTGATAGTGGACGGCGGTGCTCTGCGTCATCTTGTTAGCCACCACCACGCGCACCTTGTCGCCTTCCATAACGCGAATCTCCGGGCCGGGAACAACACCGTTGTAGGCCATCGCCTTCACCACCTGGCCGTCGGCTACGTCCCACTCGATCTCCTCGCAGGTGAGTTCAAAGACCTTCACGTCGCCGTCCATGCGCGGTTCCAGGGGGTGACTCCAGAAAAGTGGGTCTTTCCCCGCGTTGTCCACGAAGAACAGCACCCCCTGCTCGTGCATCGCGTCCATCTCGTCCGCCAACTCGCGCGCCGTCTTCGTCGGCTCGCTCTGTGCGGCGGGCGCGGCGGCCTGCTGGTGAGTGCCCCCTTCATGACTGGCACCTGCATTCGTGACACTATTATCGGGTTCGGCAGTCGCTCGCACACCCGACACAACGGCGGGCGCGGGCGCGCACGCGGCAAGCACGCCGACAGCGGCAAGTCCGGCACCACCACGCTTGAGGGCTTCACGTCGGGTCAGTCGTGTAATTGGATTCATGATGAGTTCGTTCCTCTTCCTGCCTAGCTTTGCTTTCGGTCTGCAATGAGGTCACTCGGTCGATGCAAAGCGGCGGGAGCTTCCGAATCCTCCCCACCGCTCTGCACATGCCTCGCGTTTCAGTTGGAGCTGGTCTGGAGTGATAGGTTTCGGCCAGAGACATTGCCGAACCTGCCACCCATCTCAAGACAGTCCCAGTGTACCCAACACCGCCCCTTGGAACACCGTGCAGGTGGGGAGAGTTCACCCTGGTCAGGTGGCTAGTTCGCAGCGGCGGACGCCGTCTCACATTTGAGGTGAGTCTGCATCTGGCGGGGTCATTCGTTGCTTCGGTTCTTGTTAAGGGTAGAATAGACAAACCAAAGTTGATTGGAGGAACGTATGGCGGATACTCCCGCACACGCAGCGGCGCGGGCGGCGCTTCGAGAGAGTGAGGCCATGTTCGAGGCCCTGCTCGACACAGCCTCACTCGGCATCATCATCGCCGACGAGGCGGGTCGCATCCTGCTCGCCAACGCCAGGGCGGCGGAGATGTTTGGCTACGACCGCGAAGAACTGACCCAACAGGTCGTCGAGAGCCTGCTTCCTGCCCGCTACCGCAAAGACCACATTGCCCATCGCGCGCAGTACCGCGTGGACCCCGGCATCCGGGCGATGGGTCATGGCAGGGATCTCTCCGCCCGTCGCAAAGATGGCACAGAATTCCCCGTCGAAATTGGCCTGAGCTTTGTGCGCGCGGCGGAGGGGATGCGCGTGATGAGCTTCATCACCGACATCTCGGCGCGCAAGCAGGCCGAGATGTCCATGCGCCAGTACGCCAGCCGCCTCGAAACCTTGCAGGAGATTGACCGTGCGATTTTGGCCGCCGAGTCGCCGGAGGAGGTCGCCACCGTCGCCCTGGAGCGGCTGGCCCAACTCGTGCCCTCTGCGCGCTCCCGTGTCACCCTGTTCAAGGGGGAGGCATCCCGGCCTCTGGTGCTGGCGGATGGCCCACACGCGGGCGGCAATGGCTCGTCCGAGCCGGGCCACGCGGAACTGGAAATCCCGCTCCTCTCACAGGGGCACAGAATTGGCACCTTGCAACTTGGGGCTGTTGGGCCGGACGGCTTCACCGAGGAGCAGGGCGACATCGCCCGCGAGGTGGCGAACCTGCTAGCTATCGCCATCCAGCAGGCCCAACTGCGCGCAGACCTGGAGCGTCACGCCGCCGAACTCGAAGGGCGCGTGGCCGAGCGCACGCAGGAGGTGGAGCGGCGGCGCGAGGTGGCGGAGGTGCTGCGTGACATCCTCGCCTCGCTCAACTCGGACCGTCCCCTGGCGGAGGTACTGGACTACATTGTCTCGCTGGCAGGGCGCGTGCTGGGCACCGACGCCAGCGCGCTCTACCACCTGCCCAACCCACAGGGGCCGCTCACCATCGGCGCGGCGCGGGGTCTCTCGGCGGAGTACGTCACGCGCGTCAGGATTCCGATAGGGCTAGGGCCAGTCGGACGGGCGGTGAGTGAGCAGAGGCCCATCGCCGTCAGCGACATGCTTGAGGTACTGCCGGAGTACGCGGGGCTGGAGCCGGAGCAACGGGAAATTCTGACGGACCTGGCGACGCGGTACCGGGCGCGCCTCGCCGTGCCGCTCCTCGTCAAGGGGGAGGCTTACGGCAGCATCATTCTCTACTACGCGGAGCCGCGTGACTTCTCGGAGGAGGAGATAGGACTTGCTGTCACCTTCGGCGATCAGGCCGCCCTCGCCATCGAGAACGCGCGTCTCCGCTCCCAGGTGGAGCAGAGCGCCGTCGCCGCCGAGCGCAGCCGCCTCGCCCGCGACCTGCACGATGCCGTGACGCAGACGCTCTTCTCCGCGAGCCTGATTGCTGAGGTGTTGCCCCGCCTCTGGCAGCGCAACCCGGCGGAGGGCGAGCGCCGCCTGGAAGAGTTGCGCCAACTGACGCGCGGCGCGCTCGCCGAGATGCGAGCGCTCCTCTTCGAGTTACGGCCCGCCGTGCTCATCAAGACCGAGTTAAGCGAGTTGCTCAACCAACTGGGGCAGGCGATTACTGGCCGCGCCCGCGTGCCCGTCACCGTGACGGTAGAGGGGCAGGGCAAGTTGCCACCGGAAGTGCAGTTAGCCTTCTATCGCATCGCTCAGGAGACGCTGAACAACGTGGCGAAACACGCCGGAGCGACGGAGGTGAGTGTGAGCCTCCGCTATGAGCAGGAACGTGATGGGCAGCGCGTGACGCTGAGAATCAAGGACAACGGGCGGGGCTTCGACCCCGCAGCCGTGCCTCCTGAACGATTGGGGCTGGACATCATGCGCGAGCGGGTCGCCACCATCGGGGCGGAACTGACGCTACAGAGCGAGGTGGAGCAGGGCACTGAAATCGCCGTATCCTGGCGAGAGGGTGGAGAAGAGGAGCATTCATGACCGCATCTGAGCCGATTCGGGTTCTTCTGGTAGATGACCATGCCGTCGTGCGGAGCGGCCTGTCAACCTTCATGGTGGTCTACGACGACCTGGAACTGGTTGGCGAGGCCAGCAATGGGCAGGAGGCGATACGCAAGTGCGAAGAACTCCACCCCGACGTGGTGCTGATGGACCTCGTGATGCCGGAGATGGATGGCGCGTCGGCGACGAAGGTCATCCGCGAGCGTTGGCCCGATATTCATGTGATTGCCCTAACCAGCTTCCCGGAGGAAGACCTGGTGCAACGGGCGCTCAGGGCTGGGGCCTTGAGCTATCTTCTGAAGAATGTCTCGGCGGACGAGTTGGCGCACGCCATTCGCGCCGCCCGTAGTGGCCGCTCCACACTCGCCCCTGAAGCCGCCCAGGCGCTGATTCACGCGGCCACCCATCCTGCCAGCACCCTAGGCAACGACCTCTCCCCGCGCGAGCGCGAGGTGTTACAGTTGATGGTCGAGGGGCTGAACAACCCCGACATCGCGGAGCGGCTGGTGGTCAGCCGCTCGACGGTGAAATTCCACGTCAGCAGTATCCTCTCGAAACTCGGCGTCTCCAGCCGCACGGAGGCCGTTGCACTCGCCCTCCAACAGAAACTCGTCTAGCGCTGCGTCCGGCTAGACCACCCCAACAAGCGCAGGCGCTCGACTGAGGGCGATGCGCTAAATGGCTGCGCCCCACCAACACGCCTCTGCCGAATTCCAAGCTTTCTCCCCGACCGTCTCACATCCTGCCAAGTGCAAGAATTCCGAATCTCCTGCCCTTTTGATTAGTGTACGATGGATAAGAACGTGTGTCGCGCCAGGTGGGTCGCGTTACTGCCTGCACGGCTTTCTCTTTGCTGGCGAGTCGGTGAAGAGGAAATGTCTGTACTATTCATTGACTCGCCAGAGGAGGCAGCATGTTCGGTTTGAATATAGACCCCCGTAATGATGAGGCCAATCCAGAGCCTGCTGAACTGAAGGATCTTGGAGTGCGGATTGCCCGCTATTCATTCAAGAGACGCGAGGATGAGTCTGAGGATCAAATCATCCAACTCTACAAGGAAAAAGCCCTGGCCTTGGCAGATGCGGGAATCCAATCGCTCATCATTCTGACCGGAGAATCACGACCGGGCAATCTCGGTCACCCCGATTACGGTAAACCTGAGAAAAACCCGCCCGACCCAAGCTGGTTTAGTGAGTACATCCCCGCGATGAAGAAGCTGGCAGTGCGAATCGCTAAAGAGTTCCCCAACGGGACCGCGATTCAAATCTGGAACGAGCCGGAGGATGGTAGCACATTGGAGTCGTACAGGCCGCAAGTCTCGAAGAAGGTCTTTGGAGCCATGCTCAAGGAGTTGCGTCCTGCCGTAAAGAAGGCCAACCAAAATACAGTGGTTGTTGCGGGGGGCCTGAGTTCCGGTCAGCCAAAGTGGATGGCAGATGTTATAAAGAACGAGATGAATGGTGAAGCGTTCTTCGATGCACTGGCCGTTCATCCATACGGCAAACGGGCAAGCAAGAACCTCCATCCCTATGAGGATTCTAAGTCTCTCCTCATGGTAGACTTGCTGAATGAGTATGCCAAGATAACGAGC
>DASVVH010000609.1:0-8954 GCA_036386615.1 Ardenticatenaceae bacterium | reverse complement strand
GAGCGCCCGCCAACTATCCTCCGCGTCGAAGTGCGCGAAGCTGTGTTGCAGGGCGGCCCAGGTCTCGGCGTCGGCCCACTCCGGGAGGAAGCGCCCACTGTGCCAGGTGTCGTGCTCCCAGCCGCGCGTGGCCCGCGCGTGCCATTCCATGACTTGAAGCAGGTGCTCTTTGAGTAGGGCGTCCCACGTCTTGACGTTCCAGAGGTCGCGCCGCCGGATGAGTTTGGCAATCTGGTGGGCGTGATACCAGAAGGCGTTCACGGCTTCTATGAAGGCTTCTTCGGTTGGCCTGACGAGGGGCGGCGCGGCGAAGGTGGGGGCGGGCATCTGCGCCGCAAGCCCGTCTTTGTCGAGGAGAACGTAGTAGCCGCGCTCGTACAACTCATCCAGCGGCTGCTCATAGGTTAAACGGCGCAGCTTCTCGATAGGGGAGAAGGCGAAGTCCACCTTTTTGACGCCTTCAAAGAGGACGAGGTGTTCGGGGTAGCCATCGCCCTTGTCGAACGGTATGGAGACGAGGACGAGGCCGATTTCCTCAATGTCTGGCACGCCTGTCAGGTAGGGGTCGGAATCGGTGGTGAAGATTTCGAGGTCCAGGTCGGACCACTCGTCGGCGGGGTGGTGGCGGCGCGCCCCGGAGCCGACGACGAGGATGGCGCGAACGTCGGGGCGGCGCTCGGCCCAGGAGAGGACTTTCTGCTCGAAGTTCACCCTTCTTCGTTACCCTCCTCGCCCGCTTCTTCTGCCGCCATCGGACTGACGCGCAGGGTCCGCTCGTTGCGGTAGGTGACGAGGCCGGGCCGCGCGCCGGAGATGCGCCTGACGTGCCGCCGCTCCGTTACTACCACGTCTGCCTCGCGGTTGCCGCGCGCCTGCGAGTAATGGGCGGCGAGGGCTGCCGCGCGTTCGATAATCTCCGGCGATGGTTCGCGCCCGGCGGTCTTGAGGATGACGTGCGAGCCGGGCACGCCGCGCGCGTGGAACCAGAGGTCTTCCGGCGCACCGTAGCGGAACGTCACCTCGTCGTTCTGCTGGGAGTTTCGCCCAATGAGGATGGTCCACTGGCCCAGCACCACACGGCGCGGGCCGCGCACGGGCATGGTGCCGCCGCGCCGCCGCTTCGGGGTGTGAACAAGGCCCGCCGAAACCAGCGCATCGCGCACGGCGTCAATCTCCGGGCGCTCCTCGGCCTGCTGCAAGTCGTTCTCCAGCCCTTGCAGGAAGGAGATGTCGGCTTCCGCGGCCTCCACGCGGGGCGGCACCTCCTCGGCGGCGCGCTTTTTCTTCTCGTAGCGCGTGAAGTAGCGCTGCGCGTTCTCGACGGGGGTCTGGGTGGGGTCGAGGGCGATGCGGCGCGGCTCCCCCTCGTAGTCGAACACCTCGACAGAGTCACTGCCTTTCTGCACCTGCCACTGGTAGGCGAGGAGCAGTTCGCCGCTCTCGCGCAGGCGCTCGACCTCGGCGGAGTCTACGTGCTGGGAGCGCAACTGGTAGAGCGTGCCTTCAACGCTCTTCCGCGCCTGGGCCAGCATCTCGGCGACGCGGCGGCGGGCGGCGGCGTAGGCGTCGGTGTCCATGCGCGCCTCAAAGAAGCGCTGCATCGCCTCGGAGATGGTGGCGGCTGGCTCCGACTCCTCGAACTGCGTCAACTCGTAGGGCGCGAAGGCGATGACCTCGCCCTCCTCGTCGCGCGCGACGTGCGGCTCCCACTGGCCGCTTTCGAGGGGCGCGAAGAGGTCCGCCGCCGCGTCCAGCAGGGGCAACGCCTCGACCTCGCTCACTGGCGTATCGGCATCGCCAGACGCTCGCGCTACCATCTCGCGGGCCAGGGTGGGGCTGACGGCTGCCAACTCGCGCACCAGCAGGCGGTGCAGGGGCTGCTCCGCGTCGGTTGAGGCGAGCAGGTGCTCCCAGTCCCGCTCACCGAGCATGGGTGGCGGGCGCTTTGTGAGAGGCGGCGGGGAGACGTAAGGCTGGTTGGGGAGGGTGACGCGGTAGGGGTTCTGCTCCGGCCCGACGCGCCGCACGCACTCGCGGATGACGCCCGCCTCGTCGAGCAGGAGGAGGTTCGAGTACTTGCCCATAATCTCGGCAACGAGGAGGGAGCGGCCCTCTTCGTGCTCGATGTGGAGGTGCAGGATGCGCTCCCAGGCAGGCTGCTCGACGGCACGCAGGCGGCCCCCGCGCACGTACTTCTTGAGTAGCAGGCCAAGCGGCGTTTCGCGCTCGACGCCGCGCCGCGCTTTCTCGTCCTGCAACAGTGCCCGCGAGTGCTGGGGGCTGATGTCCAGCAGGAGGTAGGCGCGGAACCCGGCGTAGAGTTCCAGCGCCAGTGTCTGCTCGTTCGTCATGACGACCTGCTGGATTCGCGCGCCTTCCAGCCGCTCCAGGTCGCGTTTCAGCGCAGCTAGGGTCAGAAAATCAACGTGCATGAACGATTCCTATACCAGCCCCTGTTCGTCGCACGTCGCGCTACGAAGCGTAGCGGCCCTCGATTGGAAGGGAGGATTGCGCCCAGCCACTGAAGCCGCCGCGCATACTCTCTACGTTCTCGAAGCCGTGGTTCATGAGGAAGGCGACGCCGTCCTGGCTGGAATAGCCGTGATAGCAGGAGAGGACGTAGTGCTGGTTCGGGTCTAACTCTTCGAGGCGATCCGGCAACTCATTCAGGGGCAGCGAGAGCGACCCGGCGGGATGCTGCGATTCGTGGTCCCAGGACTGCCGCACATCGAGCAGGACGATCTCTCCGGCCTGCAACTGCTCGTACACCTCCGGCGGGTTCACCTCGCGGACGGTGAGTGGTTCCTGAACGGGAGGGGACGGCGGAGCCGGAGTTTCGGCAGGGGCCTCCTGCCCGGAGGCGTGGTCACTGCCATTCTGCTTCTTGAATCGCTTCAGAAAATCCATTGAACGCTACCTTTCTCGACCTATCAGTACGATGAGTAGCACCACCCGTACTACGGTATTCGCTGAGGGGGTGCTTGAGCGAGGATAAGGATAGAACAAAATGGGCGAAGGTCCAAGATAGGCGGGTATGCGTGGCAGGACTGTGTCAAAGTGGGAGAGGGGAAGGAGGAGCGGGAGCGAGAAAGGGGCGGGAGGGCACAGAGGCCAGTATAGGCCAGTAACGGCCAGTACTGGCGAGCGATAAGCGGCCAGTATAGTAATAAGTAATTGCCATGTAAATATCAGTTATATTACAAGACGAGCTGCATTGACGCAGCCCTCGGTATACATAGCGCACTATCAGGGTGAGGAGCAAAATGAGAAGAGAGCAAGGAGAAAGGAAAGAGGGTATTGCATTTGGCTCATGGGTAGAAAGTGGCAGGCGCGGCGTGCGCCTGGGACTGCAAGTCCCAGGCTGATAGCTCAAGTCGGCTGGAAGCCGACTATTCCACCGTAGAGACATATTGCACATTGATGGCCTGCCGCTCTCTGCACACTTTTCGCAGATGAGCCATTACATGTACAGATACACAAGGTTGGCATCCAGATTGGCCCAAGCACGAAGGGAGGGGGAAACGTGCTAACGTTCTACGACAGGCATGTTGCTGGGTGGATCCTTCACTTCGTTCAGGATGACATGGCTGTAGCTAGATCTTACTTGATGTACCAGTGTGTGTTAACCTCGTGAAACTGTACAATTACATTTTTGTGGTTGCGATGCTGTATGCAAGGCACTTGCTACGGTTCCGCGCTACGATTCGTCAGGTCAGCGTGGTTAGCCAGTGATGGAGGTGGGCGACGCGGTGGATGGAGATGGTCTGCGAGGGGCGTTGAGGGCGCGTGGCCCACTGCTGCCAACGCTCGCTGTCTATCCACTCCTGACGGCGGAGCAGGCTTTCGGGCGGGAGGTGGATGGCGCGGGCGTGGTCTTCCGGCAGGATGCTGTAGGCTGTGAACCTTGTGAAGTCGGCCTTGGAGGCGCGGTTGACGAGCAAGGGAGGCAGGTCGCGCTCCAGCGCACGCTTGAGGAGCACGCGGGTTCGCCCCTGCGAGAAGCGAAGGTGGGGCGGGGTGTGGAAGGCCAACTCGATAAGGCGGCGGTCGTAGAAAGGTACCCGTAACTCCAGCCCGTGCAGCGCCAAGATTTCGGCGCGCTGCTCGAAGGGCTGCAATCCCCCGGCGCTCATTACCTTCTCGTAGAAGAGTTGCTGTAGCGGCGAAGCTCCTTCCGGTTTGCTCCCTCGCCGCTTGCGCGCGGCGGCCTCGCATTTCGGGGTATAGAGTTGGGGGTCGCGGCGGCGCTGCCACCAGTGTACCAGCCTCGAATCGAGACGGTCACGGAGCAGCCGCCTGCCGACGCGGAGATAACTTCGTAGCCCGCCCTGCGCGAAGAAGGGGAATTCACGCAATCCGCGCCGCCAGCCGAGGGAGCCTAGCGCTTCCAGGAGGAAATAGTCTTCTCCCCCGGTGATGATGTCACCACCGGCCCCGCTCAACTTCACGCGGCAGCCATGCTCCGCCGCGTGCTGGTAGAAGGGCTGGGACATAAAGGCGTTGGGAAAAATGGACGGCGTGCTCATCCTGCGCTGGCATGATTCAACGACCTGCCAGTTCCAGGCGCGCTCTACGTCGAGCAGATTCACCTCGAACTCCAGGAGGCGAGCGTACACGGCCTCCTGAAAGGGCGTCTCGTCCGTATTGGGCCAGCCGGGCATCCGCTGGGTGTAGGCGCGGACGGGAAGCGGGGGCACGCGGGCCTCGTCGTGCATCAGGCGGTGGGCGGCCAGAGCGATGGAGGAGGAATCCAGCCCCCCACTGACGGCGACCGCGACGGGCGCGTTCGAGCGGAGGCGGGCGGCTACGGCGTTATCGAAATGGTCACGGAATGCCTCGGTCCAATCGTCGTCGCTCCACCCCCGGAAGGCGTCCGTCACGGCCAAATCCCAGAAGCGTTGGCGCGTCTCGCGGGGTGGGTCTGTTTGGAAGCGGACGAGGTGGGCGTGGGGCACCTTGTGAACGTGGGTGAAGACGGTCTGGTCCGAGTGGTGCTGCTGCTCCCCGGCGAGGAAGCTGGCAATCCAGGGGAGGTTCAGCGCGGCGCGGGGAGAGAGCGCCTGCACACCGCGCAGGGTGCTGGCAAAGAGGACGCGCCCCGCTTCTATAGTGTAAAAGAGGCCCTTCAGCCCAAAGGGAGAGCGGACGAGCCGGAGCGTGTGGTCAACAGGATTCCAGAGCGCATAGGCGAAGTCGCCAAGGAGGTGGGCGGGGGCAGCGTCACCCCAGCGCTCATGCGCCGCCAGAATCAATTCGGCGTCGGTGATGGGCCGCTGTGCGTGCCTTTGGGGGTGAAGGACGTGAAGAAGCTCGTCACGGTTATCGAGGCGGGCATCGGCGACGAGGGTCTGACCGCGCTCGTCGCGGAGGGGCCAGACCTCGTGCTCGGCTTCCGGCGTGGTGTGGAGGGCGAGGTGCGCCAGAGCCGCCGGACCCTCGGCCCAGGTGGTCACACCGTCTGGCCCCAGGAATGCCATCCGCTCCGTCGCGGGTAGTAGTGCCTTCACACCGGCAGGGCGACCATCCGTGTAGATGATTCCGGCCAGACCGCTCATGCTGTCGTGGTGACAGGCTCTTTGCGGCGCGTGGGGCCGGGGAGGAGCCAGACAAGCGCCAGACCCATCAGCAGCGCCGCCGCTACGGTCCAGTTCGGCTCCTGCCTTGCCTGGAATTCCACCGTGTCGGGGAGGCGAGTGAACGCGCCCGTCGTCTCCAACTCTTCAAGCTGGTAGTAGTAGGTGTTGCCTGCCGCCACCGTCGGGTCGCGGAACTCATACTCGCCACCCGTAAAGGCATCTTGCGAGGCGGGAATCAACTCGGTAGAGACGCGCTCGTAGGTGCCGTCAGCCTCGGTTGCGCGGTAGACGTGGAAGCCCGCCGTGTTGACCTCGCTCTCGGTGGACCATGTAATCACGGCTTCCGGGGTTCGCAAGAGGGTGCCGGATACCCAGAGGAAGGCCGCCAGTCCGAGAATCAACGCGGTGGCAATCAGGCGCAGCGGCATGGGCATAGGTGGCTTCTCCTAACGGAATGTGGGATGCGGGATACGGGATACGAGATACGGGATGCGAGATGCGAGATAACGGCAATGGAAGAACGGCATAACGCAAAGGCGCAGGGACGCAAAGGGATTTTCCTTAAGAACGCCGTAAGCCGTTATCCCGTATCCCATATCTCGTATCTCGCATCCCGCACTCCCGACTTTGATTGGCTCTGGCGGGCTATGATACAATAGACTAGAAGAAAATCGAAGAGGCGAACCGCAGCGAGATAAGGAGTCACCGAATGCGCGTGCTCATCGTGGACGATGACCTGCCCAGTGTGAAGATGAATAGCTATCTTCTACGTGAAGAGGGGTATGAGGTAGCGACGGCCTCGAACGGAATGGAGGCACTGCAACTGCTGGAGGACGAGCCAGTGGACCTCATCGTTCTGGATGTGATGATGCCGATGATGGACGGCCACGAGACGTTGCGGCAGCTACGCGAGCAATACGATCTCCCCGTCATCTTCCTCTCCGCGAAGGGAGAGACCGTCGACAAGGTGCGGGGCCTGGAACTGGGCGCTGACGATTACCTCGCAAAGCCTTTCGAGCCTGCCGAGCTTCTGGCGCGGGTCAAGTCGGTGATGCGCCGCAGCGACATCTTCTCGAAAGCCGACTCTAACACGCTCCTTCAACTCGGCGACCTTCGGCTGGACCCCGTGAGCAACCGCGTCTATCTCAAGGATGGCACCTACGAGGAGTTGACCCCTATCGAGTTCCGCCTGCTCCACGCGCTGATGCGGAACGTGGGGCGGACGCTGACGCACGACCAACTACTCAACGCAGTGTGGGGGTACGACTACGACGGCTACTCGAATCAGGTGGCCGTTTACATTCGCCGCCTTCGCGCCAAGATTGAGCCGGACCCCGCCAATCCTATCTACCTCGTCACCGTGCGG
This sequence comes from Ardenticatenaceae bacterium, assembly GCA_036386615.1. Taxonomy (GTDB): domain Bacteria; phylum Chloroflexota; class Anaerolineae; order Ardenticatenales; family Ardenticatenaceae; genus DASVVH01. The sequence goes on along the minus strand of DASVVH010000609.1, from coordinate 2,012 downwards.
GGGATGGGATACAAATTCGAGCGATCCTGAGCGAGCAAGATGTCATCGGTTCCGGTACGACCTGACGAGATTTGGCTGGAGCGCGAGCGGCTGCTCCGGCTTCTGAGGGACGAGCAGTTTTTCGGAATCCCCTTCCGGCTGCTGCTCTTCGTCCTGGTGCCATTCGTCTGGGTGCTCAACGGGCGGCCCTTCGCGCCGGTGCTCTTTTTCTCGCTCTGGGTGGCACTGTTCGCGCTCGCGCTCCTGTCGCGGGGCGCGCTGCGTTCGGTGCGGCGGCTGACGCTGGGAAAGGCTCATATCTGGTTGAGCGTCGGCTACGTTGTAGACGCCCTGCTCGTCGTCATGGCGCTTGTGCTCGATAGTGACCCCCGAAGCGACCTCTATCTTCTCTTCGTGCCGCTCATCCTCAAGGCCATCTTCCTGCACGATAGCTGGCGCGGCGCGCGGCTCCTCCCCTTCCTGCCCCTTCTCGCCTACGCGCTGACGCTGGTCCTGCCCACCTTCAACTGGCGGCTGTGGGGGGAGCCGTTCTTCGTGGCCCGCGCCGCGCTGATGACGGCGATTGCCATAGCGACGCTCTACCTGTCGCGCGGCTTGCACGAGGCGCGGGAGCAGGTGCGATACCTGAATCTTCGGCTGAACCAGCGCCGGGCGGACCTGGAAACGCGCACGCAGGTGCTCACACAGACGGCGACGAACCTCGCCAACCGCGTGCTGGAACTCCGAACGCTACAGGAGGGCATGAAGGCTATCAACGCCTCGCTGGACCTGGATGAACTGCTCGACATCATCGTGGAGAATGCGGCGGAAGTCTTCGGTGGAGCTACCTGCGCGATTGGTCTTCGCGACAGCGAGGGGAGAATGCGCGTTTGGACGCGCAGCCCCGGCGTGGAACACTCGCTGGAAGGTACGGGGGTCGACTCACCGGAAGAGTTGGCCGCGCTGGTAGTGCGGCAGGGCGCGCCCGTGTTGCTGGACAACGCGGCGCTGAACGAGCCGATGCTGACGACTGTGATGGCCGTCCCGCTCGTCATTCACGGTGAGCCACTGGGCGCGCTGATGGCGACGCGCATCGGCTTCGCGCCCTACACGACGGACGACCAGCAGCGCCTCACCGCCTTTGGCGACCAGGCAGCGCTGGCCGTGAAGAATTCCAGCCTCTACGAGCAGGTGGAACGGCTCTACGAGTGGGTCAAGGAGCGCTCGGCAGAGTTGGAGGCAGTGCTTCACAGTATCGGTGACGCGGTGGTCGTGACCAGCCCGGAGGGCCACATCCGTCTCACCAACCCCGTCGCGGATGCGCTGCTCGATTTGCCTAACCCGGTGCCGCCGCGCACCTCACTGCCGCGCGACATCATGCAGGGCCGCTTCGAGGAGCACCTGCGCGCCACGCTGAACAACCCCGGCACGGAGCCTGTCTTTGGGGAGTTGACCATCCGCTCAAGTCTTCAGAGTGACCGCACCTATCAGGCGCTCTCCGCGCCCCTGCGAGACCCGGCGGGTCGGCCACTCGGCGTCGTGACGGTCCTGCGCGACGTGACGGCAGCCAAAGAGTTGGAGCAGCTTAAGTCGAACTTCGTCAGCACGGTCTCGCACGAGTTGAAGACGCCGCTCCACTCCATCAAGGGTTTCGTGGACATCATCCTCTCGGAGAAGTCCACCGGGACGCTCACGGAGCTTCAGCGCGACTTTCTGGGCACCGTCCGCGAGCAGACGACGCGCCTGGAACGAATGATTCTGGACCTGCTGGAGTTCAACCGCCTGGAGTCGGGCCAGATTCAACTGCATCCTGAACCGCTTGACCTGACGCCGCTGACGGAGAGCGTCATGGAGCAACTGCTGCCAGTGGCCGAGGAGAGCGGGGTGCTGCTGCGGTGCAGGATTCCAGCGCCGATGGAGATAGAGGGGGACCGGCTGCGCGTGGAGCAGGTGCTCTATAATCTGGTTGCCAACGCCATCAAGTTCACGCCGCCGGGTGGCTACGTCACCGTTGTTGGGGAGTTGGGTACAAA
>DASVVH010000608.1:0-7955 GCA_036386615.1 Ardenticatenaceae bacterium | reverse complement strand
AGAGCGCTTCAACATCATCTTCACCCTGCCCCCCGAAAGCCAGGCCCCCGAAGAAGGCTCTGCGGATGCCTTCTTCGACTGGCTCATGAACCTCATCCCGCCTGAAATCGCCTTCGCCCTGCGCCTCTTCTTCTTCCTCCTCTTCCTCGCGCTAGTGGTCTTCCTTATCCTCAATAGACTTGGCCGCCTCCGCTACGGCGATACCGTCCCTGACGCCGACCCCGAAGACGAGGAGCGCGAGCGCCAGAGCGCCCTTCAAGAACTGCTGGCGAACCTCCGCAACCTTAGCCTCCGTGCCCGCCCTCGTGCCCCCGAACCCGAAGACGAGATGCGCCGCATCTACGTCCGCCTTGTCCGCCTGGGCGAGGAGCGGGGCGCGTCCTGGCGCGAGCGCCACACCCCTTACGAGCACGAGCGCCAACTGCGCCGCGCCCTCCCCGGCCACGACGCCGACATCCATCTCATCACCGAGCAGTACATCCGCGTCCGCTACGCCAACGAACGCCTGCCATCCGCCGACCTCAGGGATGTTGAAGCCGCCTTCAATCGCCTCCATCGTGATATTAGCGGTTGACACGCGCCCGCAGAAGGAGTATATTTTGTAAAGCTATATAGGAGCGTCTTAACTGTGTAAGCTCCTGTTAGAAGGATTCTTCTATGAAGGCGTCTTCGTTGCTGTCTGCTCTTCGCTTGCCCCTCGGTTTGTGCTGGGGCTTGTTTGCCTTACTAATCCTTCCCCATTTCTATCATACCCCCATTGCCACTGCCGCCGGACCCTGGTATGTCGCGCCCAGTGGCGCGGACGCCAACGAGTGCCGCGCCCCGGAAAGCCCTTGCGCGACCGTGAACGGAGCGCTGGACAAGCCCGGCTTTGCCCCTGGCGATACCATCCTCGTGGCCTCTGGAACCTACACCTCGACGGCACCTACCAAGCCAGTCATCTGTCTGGACAAGGATGCGGCGCTCTCTGGTGGCTGGAATGCTGCCTTCTCGGCTCAGAGTGGGGAGTCCATCATCTCTGGTGCGGGTGAGAACCTCTTCGGCGTCATCGTCATGCCCAATGTGGTGGCAAGCATGGACCGCTTCACGTTGGGGGGCTTCTCCGGCCTGCTGGCGAACCGCGCCGCCCCAGCCTGGGTGAGCCTCGCGTCAACGAGTATGGTTGCTTCCGACGGTGCATTCAGAGGCTACCCGCAGGGAGGCGACCAGAACCTCTGCCAGACAGGTGTAACTACAGCGATATACAACCACGGCACCTTCACCCTGACCAATAGCCTGGTGGCCGGGGTGTCGTTCGGGTGGGGACTCTTTAATGACGGACGGTTTACGTTGCTCGACTCTCAGGTTGGTGGCAATCATTACGCTGGAATCGCTAATTATAGTGGGGCGACGATGGCTGTGTACCGCACCCGCATCTCCGGTAATTTTGGCGTTTGTGCGGGCATCTCGAATCACGGGAATCTAATAGTTGTGAGTAGCACCGTTAGCCACAACGACACGTGGTTCAACGCCTATGGCGGTGGCCTGTGCAATCGCGGTCAGGCGGTGCTCGTCAACACGGTAGTGAGCCATAACCTCACCCAGGGGAGTCCTGAACCTGGAAATGAGGAATCCGGCTCCGGCGGAGGGATTTACAACATCAGTGGCACGCTCTCCCTATACAGCAGTACGATTAGCCGCAATGGAGCTACCCGTGGTGGCGGCATCTTCAACGAGAGCGCGGGCACTGTCACGCTCTCCAATACGCTGGTCGCCTCAAATTACAGTCGGACTATTAATAGGACCCCGGATTGTGGCGGCACGCTCCGGTCACACGGGTATAACCTCCTCTCGCAGGTCGAAGGGTGTGACTGGGTGCCGGGCGCGGGCGACCTGCTCGGCGTCGGGGCAGGTGTCTTCCCTGGCCTGATGGGCTGGCCCGGCTACCCGCCCCTGCCGCGCACCAGCCCTGCCGTGAACGCTGGAAACCCGGAGGGCTGTAGGGGCCCAGAAGGAGAGTTGCTGCTCGTAGACCAGCGTGGCGTTGCACGGGATGGGCGTTGTGACATCGGTGCGTACGAATATAGCCCGGAGCATGACCCTCTCTTCTATGCCTTTGCGCCCTGGATTCAGCGTGAGTGACGTGGTGTCACATACCTGTTAGAGCTGCGCCGCAGCTTGGCGGGTAAACTCGAGGACGAATCTTGGCCTATATGATTCCCTGAAGAAAGGAAACTCTCATGTCTTTTGGCCGCCTCACGTTTAATGATCGGCTTGGCGTCTCGAACGTTGCTCAGAAGAATGCGCTCGACTTTGCCACCACCGTCCTGAAGCTACCACCCACGATTCCGGTCTACCAGCAGCAGTTGGTTCATAGCACCGCCAATCGTCTTGGCCCAGCCCTCGCTTCGGCGGATCGGTGTACCCCCACGCCGGATAATACCCTTGGCCTCTCCAACGTCATGCGGCAGGTCTCGGCGCACGATTTTAAGTATGGGCGCAGAAATATCAAGGATAGTCCACATTATCGGTTCAATGATTATATAGGTGACTATTCCGACCAGCTTTTTTACGTCTGTAACGAGCCTGAGGCTTACGGGCCGCTAGGTACCTCACTATGTGATCAGGGTAATTGGAACCCACCTGCCTGGGTCATTGATAGTGAGGTTGCCGGTTGCTACCAAAGCGAACCCTTCTGGCAAACGAACAGTTACGGGGAGACTCGTATCCATCCAAAAGCACTTGCCCGTACCTTTCTAATGGTAAAAAATCGCGCCGAGAATCTTTTCAACAGGTATCATGCTGTCCTTCCCCCTGCTCCAGCGGGTCCTCTGTTTGGGGCAGACACTAACCCCGAATATGGCCTATATTGGAAAGCGTTCTTTGATTACGTGCTTAAGTCCGGAACGGGCGGAAGTGGTTCCTGTTATCAATACCCCGTTCCCGCTCTCGAGAGGCTGTGGGCCCTCCATGCTCATCAATATCACTATGCTGTACCAGGAGACCCCCTCAGAACGGTAGCGTACGCCGCCACTCTTATCCGCAAGGGCGCGAACTGGTTCCGCGACAACTACACTGGTGGGCAGTCGATTCCCATCGACTATATACTCAGTGAGACCGGACCCGACCATAAAATCCATGACCGTGATCCACAGTTACTAGGGCCAGTATGGACGGGCGAGTTCCCCGATGTCAAGCAGGCCCTGTCCTACTGGAACTCCTGGCTGGGTTGGGTGACGCGAACGGCTCCATACGAGTTGGGTCTGGAAAAAAGCGTAATGTACGCGTGTGCCTTCCATCCTGCCAGCGCGCCCTATGTGGCACACGAGGCAATGCAGACTCCTAGAACAACCCGGAGCCAGAAGTACTTCAACCTGGATGCGTGGGAACCGGAGTGGAATTACCAATCCCCTGTGTGGGCACCGAATGTCGGTAGCGACTCTTCCTTATACACCAACTCCTTTCCCAGATACACCCCAATTCAGTGGAATGGCTTGACCTGGTACATGGCACCGTTCGGAGCCTGCTATCACGTGTGGTCGAAAGTAGGGGCTGACCCCGTAACAACGACTTTCGGTAGCGGCTGGTTCTACGAGGATGGACAACAGGGGGTCAAAGGCCGGTTCAGGATAACCTTCGATTTCGATGCCAGCATCAATCAATGGTGTACCATCTACATCCCCTTCATTATGGACGTTGGAACGTACGGGTCCGAATTCCACATGCGCTGGTACAACAGCAATGGTTCCTATCGGGATTTTGGTTATCTGAATCTCCGTGAACTTCCGGGAGGGGGAACGTACGTAGAGAATGGAATTACCCAGACGGTGAAGAGTCGTATGATTTTACCGTTGCTCGTCAAGAAGGCGACTTCCGGCCCTGTAAACTTTGAGATCCAGGTGTCCAGAACGAACAGCGGTCCTCGCGTCCACATTGGCCGCCCAATCATCTTGAAGAACATTGCTTGCACATGGTCAATGTGGTCCTGACGGACCGCCTCCACGAGGCTCTGCCTTCCTTTCACGGATTAGAAGTTACGAAGGAGCGCAAAATGGACAGTCATAGATTGACGCGTCGCCAGTTGTTACAGGTAACTGGTGTCATCGCTGGTTATCGGATTTTGTCTGTCCCGGCTACCCATGCACAGGAACCCACCACCGAACTCGGTGGTGTTCCTGCTGCTGAAGGAATTCTGGTAGAAGAACAGGAACAAGACTGGGGGCCGGGTGTAGAGGTCGTAACGGGAGTCATCGAGCGCATTGAGCTTCCTGGTACTGTCGTTCTATATAATGGGGAGACAACGATAACAGTCTGCTTTCTTCAGGGTGCCACCTTCCGGCACGGGTTTTTGGAACACGTTTCGGATATTACACCTTTCGTAACGGGCGATGAGGTCGCTGTGGCAGGCTACCTGGACGGCGGAGTCTTTCAGGGTATGAGTCTTACCAGCTTGGGTCGCGAGATCGAGGCGCAGGTTATTCGGAGTCGGGGCAACCTGATTGAGACGGCGCGAGGTGTCGTCGAGCGTACCGCCAAAACGATGGAAATTGATGGCGATGAAATCAGCAGACGCGCTCGGCTGGTGGCACGACCACTCCCCCCGTTGCGCGGCGGGGAGAGTCTCATCGCCGAAGTGTGGCGCGATCCAGCCAGCGGGAATTTCATAGCGCACAAAATTGGTTTGAAAACAATTGGGGCAAGGGAGTTGTAGAGCGATAGCCACATTCAAATCTACCGCATCACCGAGCAGTACGTCCGCGTCCGCTACGCCGACGAACGCCTGCCCTCCGCCGACCTCAGAGATGTTGAAGCCGCCTTCAACCGCCTCCACCATGACTTTAGCGACTGACATATCAAAGACCGCTCTGTAGAGCAGGGTTCTCCCGGAGGGAAATTGGCCCGCTGTTTGTGGCGTAACCTCCATTGGGGATAATCGTAAGCATGATTCACATCCTCGACATCCTTGAGCCTACCACCGCACAGGCGGCGCTGGCGCTGCAACGCGAATCATACGCCGTCGAAAGCGCCCTGATTGACTACCCCGCGCTCCCACCCTTGTACGAATCCACCGCCGACCTCCAACACTCCGGCGAAACCTTCCTCGCCTGCCTGGATGCCGCCGAAATCATCGGTGTTCTCTCCTTCGCCCGCCACGTCCAATCTCTTGAAATCTGCCGCCTCGTCGTCAGCCCGCGCCACTTTCAACGTGGCATCGGCAGCGCCCTGCTCTACGCTGTCGAGCAACACGCCTCCCCCGGCACTACCATTACCGTCTCCACCGCCGCGCGCAATACTCCCGCTGTCCGCCTCTACCAAAAACACGGCTACGCGATCACGCATCGCCATACCCTTCCCGATGGCCTTGTCCTCGTCAAACTTGCCAAGCCCAAATCGTAAGATTACCCGCCACGACGCCGACATCCACCTCATCACCGAGCAGTACGTCCGCTACGCCGACGAACGCCTGCCCTCCGCCGACCTCAGAGATGTCGACTGACCTTCGCCCCCCATATTTGTTGCTTGAGCAATTCAACGATATGCTTCGCCCTGTCCCGCAAGCCATTACTGTGCATCCGCGATAGGAGTATGGAATGGAAATAGATACCGCCACCTCTGTGATCGGCAGTACACTAGCCACCTACCTTATCGCCTCCCCGCTCTACCTCACCTGGCTGGTGGGCATCGTGTTGGCACTACGCGCTCGTCACCAGCGTCCGACGGTGGCCCGCCTAGCACTCATCGGTCTGCTCCTGCTCTTTAGCCTCTCCCTACTCTCCACCTTCCTGAATATGTGGGTCCCCGTCTGGATATTTGAACAGTACGACAGCACGGCTCCTCTTGCTGCCTATAACATCGGCTTTGGCCTCTTCTCCAGCCTCTTATCCGTCATAGCCTGGGCCTTCATCCTCGCTGCCCTCTTTGGCCGTCAGTCCGAAGAGTAAGAGAGGAGCAGGAAGTTACTTTCTTACCAGGAACCTGAAGACGAGATGCGCCGCATCTACGTCCGCTTGGCCTCACATGCGCCATTCGCCGTTGCCGTACTTCATCGTTCATCGTTCATCGTTCATCGTTCATCGTTCATCCCTCATCGGTCCCCATTTTGGCAATCTCCTCACCTGCGATAGAATACTAACCCCGAGGAGGGATTTTTTTATGCCTGCAAAATATCTGTTCATCACCGGCGGAGTCGTCAGTTCACTCGGCAAAGGCATCGCCGCCGCCTCCATCGGGCGCTTGCTCAAAGCGCGCGGCCTGCGTGTCTCCATACAGAAGCTCGACCCCTACCTGAACGTAGACCCCGGCACGATGGCCCCCTATCAGCACGGGGAGGTCTACGTCACCGAGGACGGGGCCGAAACCGACCTCGACCTGGGCCACTACGAGCGCTTCATTGACGAGAACCTCGCCCAGGTCAACAACGTCACAACGGGTCAGGTCTACTCCGAAGTCATCCAGCGTGAGCGGCGCGGCGACTACCTCGGCGGCACCATCCAGGTCGTCCCCCACGTCACCAACGAGATAAAGAGCCGCATCGCCCGCGCCGCCCGCATGCTCAACGCCGACCTGCACATCGTCGAGATTGGCGGCACCGTCGGCGACATCGAGGGCCAGCCCTTCCTCGAAGCCATCCGCCAGATGCGGAACGATGTTGGGCGCGAAAACGTCCTCTACATGCATCTCACCCTCCTTCCCTACGTTGGCGCGAGCGGTGAACTCAAAACCAAGCCCACTCAGCACTCCGTCCGCGAACTGCGCGGCATCGGTATCCAGCCTGACATCATCGGCCTCCGTTCCGACAAACCCGTCAATGACGACATTCGCTCCAAAATTTCACTCTTCTGTGACGTGGAGCCACGCGCTGTCATTCCCATCCTCACCGCCAACTCCATCTACGAGGTGCCCCTCATGCTGGAGGAGTACGGCGTCGCCGACCTCATCGTTGAGCGGTTGGGTATGCAGGAGAAGACCCACGCGCCCGACCTCACCCACTGGCGCAACCACGTTGAGCGGCTCGTCGCCCCGAACGCGCACAAGCCATCGGTGCGCGTCGCCCTCGTCGGCAAGTACATCGAGCTACAGGACGCCTATATGAGCGTCCGCGAGGCCCTCATTCACGCCGCCCTCTTCCACAACGTCAACCTGGAAATAGACTGGGTTCACTCCGAAGACCTTGAAAAAGAGCGCGGTCTGGAACACCTCCGCGACGCAGACGGCATCGTCGTTCCCGGCGGCTTCGGCTATCGCGGGATAGAGGGCAAGATTCGCGCGGCCCGCTTCGCCCGCGAGAACAGGATTCCCTACCTCGGTCTCTGCCTGGGCATGCAGGTCATGTGCATCGAGTTTGCCCGCCACGTTCTCGGCACCGATGACGTGAACTCCACCGAGTTCGTGCCCAACGTCAAGCATCCCGTCATCTCCCTCATGCCCGACCAGCACGGCATCACCGACATGGGCGGCACCATGCGCCTCGGTGCCTATCCCACCATCCTCGAACCCGGCTCCAAAGCGGAGCAGGCATACGGGCAGGCAGAGATTTCCGAGCGCCACCGCCACCGCTTCGAGTTCGCCAATGCCTACCGCAAGCCGCTCGGCGAGGCGGGAATGCGCTTCAGCGGCCTCTCGCCGGACAGCCGCCTCGTGGAGATTACCGAACTGAGCGACCACCCCTTCATGGTCGGTAGCCAGTTCCACCCCGAATTCAAGACCCGGCTGGACAGCCCCAGCCCCCTCTTCCGGGACTTCATAGGCGCGGCCATTCGCACCCTTCATGAGGGCGACCCGCTGCCCCTCCCTCTTGCCGAATCCAACGGCCACTTGAACGAGGCCACCCTGGCCCCTCAAGAGCACCAGCGATGACGCGGGTGGATGAGCAGAACCATCAACACGTGCCGGAAGATGGCTTCCGCCGCTGCTCCTGGCGTGGTACGCTGGCGACGCCGAACCCTATGGTAAAACGCTCTACCGCCGCAAATCTG
>DASVVH010000607.1:0-4442 GCA_036386615.1 Ardenticatenaceae bacterium | reverse complement strand
GGCCGCGCTGCCGGAGTTTGTCAAAGGTGGGCAAGGTAGAATGGGCGACCAGGGGCATCGTGAACTCTTCTAGCGTGCTGGTGGGGTGTACCTACGACCTGCCCTCACGAACCCTCCCTGCATGGCTCCTGTAGGCAAGCGGCTATTTTGTAGAGCAACCCCGCAAATTGCAAGTTTCGCGTGACCGAAGCCATCAGGAACGGCGATGCTCAAAGCAGCATCCAGCCTTGCGGCAGCAGAATTGCTCCATACCGACGAATGGTATACACGGCCAATCGAGTGGCGGCCCAATACAACCGGGAGTAACGCATGTCTGGAACGCGCGTCTTACGTGCCGCCCTGTTCATAGGAACTGTGCTCGCTACTCTGTGGAGTGGCATCTTCACGGCCAGGGTGGATGCTGGCGGATGGGATGCCACTCCTGCAACCGTCAGCAAGCCCATCTCCTTCGCTATACTGGAGGACTATGACAAAGGGGACAGTCTGGAGGAGATAGCCCTGGATTTCCAGCTAATGAACGAACTGGAGATTGACGTGCTACGTTGCAGCCTGGGCTGGGACGATTACGAGCCGACACGGGGCGAGTATGATTTTGTATGGCTGGAACAGTTCGTCGCCCTGGCCGAGGAGTACGGAATCAAGCTCCGCCCCTACATCGCTTATACCCCGGAGTGGGCGGGGGCACCTGGAAGCGACGACGGAATCGCCTGGAATAATCCTCCCGCCCGCATCTCGGACTGGTACAACTTTGTCTACCAGCTAGCCAGTGCGCTAGAGGACAACCCGAACGTGCTCTCCTACGAGATTTACAACGAGCAGAATACCGCTCTCTGGTGGGATGGCACGCGTGCCCGGTACATGGCGACGCTGCGGCATGGGGCACGCGCCATCCGCGCCGCCGACCCCGATGCCCAGGTGCTGCTTGGGGGCTTTGTCTTCCCCGACGATGACTGGCTCGGAGCGCTCACGCAGGCGGGGTATGACCGCTACTATCAGATTACCCCCTTCCACGCCTACCCCGAAACCTGGACGCCGCCCGAAGTCACAGTCGAGAATTACCTGGGCAGTCAGTACCACGACCATTTCGTGCCCACCAACAATGAGTTGGGCGGGGCCGAACCGATCTGGATCAACGAGCTTGGCTTTGCGACCGTTCCCGGCACGAGCGAGGAGCAACAGGCCAACTGGTGGGCCAGGGCGATGAGCACCTTCCTCGCGGAGCCGGAAATTGAGCACCTCGGCATCTACGAGCTTAAGGACCTGCCTGAAGGGGAACCCGCGATTGGAGATGAACCGAATTATCACCTCGGCCTCACCTACGCCGACCGCGCGCCCAAGCTGGCGTTCTACACGGTGGACCTGCTGACGGACCTGCTCGACGTCGGCAGGATCACCGCAGCCGACGCGGAGGCGCGAGTCACAGTAACAGACGGGACCGCGCGCGAACTGTATCATCACCTCTTCAAACGCCCGGACGGGAGTCAGATATTGTTCGTCTATGACAAGCTGGGAAGCCCAACCGTCCGAATTACCCTGAATGCGCCCGGTTCCAGAGCGTACCAGTACGCTCTGGATGGTAGTCGGTCGCGGCACCGGGCGTTCCAGGGACGAACTCTCCGAAATGTTCAACTCACTCCGGGCAATGTGTCCATCTTCCAAATCGATCCCTGACCTTATTGAGGTGAAAAGCCGCCCCTGCTACCCTTACAGGCAGAGAGGAGGAGCCAGGGGTTGCATCTCATCTCGAGATGCACTCATATAGAGGAGAGGGCGCGTGAGCCATATTGAAGCCGCCAGGAAAGAAAAGCGCGCTGGTGTTGCCAGCGCGCTTCGTGGAGTAGGGTTGTCTTACGGCTCGTAGTAGCCTTCCTCGCGGTTGTCTATCTGGGCGCGCTGGAGGGTGCCGCTCCAGTCCACATAGACGGACTTCCACTCGGTAAAGGTGTCGAGGGCGGTCCACGCGGCCTCGCGCCCGCCGTTGCCGGTACCCTTCACGCCGCCGAAGGGGAGCGAGATTTCGGCCCCGGTGGTGGAGTGGTTGATGTAGCAGAGGCCCGTTTCGAGGTCGCGGATGGCGCGGAAGGCGCGGTTCACGTCCTGGGAGAAGAGGGCGCAACTGAGGCCGTAGGCGATGCTGTTGGCCTTCTCGATGGCATCGTCAATGTCGTTGGCCTCGATGATGGAGAGGCAGGGGCCGAAGATTTCTTCCTGGGCGAGGCGGGAGTCGGCCTCCACGTTGTCCCAGATGGTCGGCTCGTAGAAGAAGCCGCCGCCGTTCTCGTGGCGCTTGCCGCCGAGGAGGACGCGGGCGCTCTGGCCCGCCGCGACAGCCTCGTAGGAGACTACTTTATCCAGCGCGGCCTGGTTGATGAGGGGGCCAATCTCGGTCATCTCGTCGCCGCCGTGCCCCAGGCGGAGCGTGCGGGCGCGCTCGACGAGCATGTCGGTGAACTGCTGGCGCACGTCCTTGTGGACGATGACGCGGCTGGTGGCCGTGCAGCGCTGGCCCGTCGTGCCGAAGGCCCCCCAGACGGTAGCGTCGAGGGCGAGTTGGAGGTTGGCGTCCTCCATGACGATGACGGCGTTCTTGCCGCCGAGTTCCAGCGAGAGCTTCTTCAGGGACTTGCCCGCCTTGCTGGCGACGATGCTGCCAACCTCGGTGGAGCCAGTGAAGGAGATGACCTTCACGTCCGGGTGGGTGACGATGGCGTCGCCTGTCGTGGGGCCGTCCCCGATGACGAGATTGACCACGCCGCGCGGGAAGCCCGCTTCTTCCAGCACCTCGACGAACATGGCGGCGAGGATGGGAGTCTCCTCGGCGGGCTTGAAGACTACGGTATTGCCGCAGACGAGGGCGGGGAAGATTTTCCATGCCGGAATGGCGACGGGAAAGTTCCAGGGGGTAATGATGCCGACGACGCCGATGGCGTCACGCTGCGCCCAGGCGGTCTTGTTCCGCATCTCGCTCGGCGCGACCTTGCCGAAGAGGCGGCGGCCCTCGCCACCCATGTAGTAGGCCATGTCTATGGCTTCCTGCACGTCGCCGCGCGCCTCCGCGAGAACCTTGCCCATCTCGCGGCTGAGGAACTGGGAAATCTCCTCTTTGCGGCGGGTAAGAATCTCGGCGACGCGGAATAGCTTCTCGCCGCGCTCCGGGGCGGGCACGAGCCGCCAGGATTGGAAGGCTTTCTTCGCGGCCTGGACCGCCTCGTCTACGTCCTCGCGGCTGCTCATCGGGACGGTGCCGAGCACCAAACCCGTGGCGGGTTCGAGGGTTTCAAGGCGCTTGCCGCCACGCGACGGACGCCATTCACCGTTGATAAAGTTATGGTATTCCAGCATGTCTTGCTCCTTCGCAAGGGAGATTTTCATAAGTGTATGGTACTCAAGATGAGGCCGCGCGGCAAGAATTGGAAGGTTGTTGCAGACCGACAATCGAACGCGGAAATTCTGGGGCCTCGAAAAAGTCTGCTCTCCTAGGTACCTGGAGGCAGAGGTCAAGGCTTCGGGTTGTCGTTCGTAGCGGGGGAGGGAGAGTCAGGCTCCCGGAGCGCCGCCGCGACGAATTGCCCCGCCGCCACGACATCAGTGCCGAAGTTGAGGGCACGGGCGAGGCGGGCGACGGGCGCGACGGTCACATCGGCGCGGTGCAGGGCCTCGTCGTCGGCAAAGACGGAGGCGGGCGTGCCCTGCGCGATGACCTGCCCCTCTGCCATGACATAGACGGTGTCGGTGTACTCGGCGACGAACTGCATGTCGTGGCTGACGAGGAGGAGGGTGTAGCCCGCTTCTTTCAGCGCCAGCAGGAGCGCCGCCATCTGCTCCTTACCCGCGAGGTCGAGGCCGGTGGTCGGCTCGTCCAGAATGAGCACGGGGGAGCGCATCGCCAGCACGCTCGCCAGGGCGACCCAACGGCGCTGCGTGGGGTGCAGATCGTAGGGGTGCTCGTCGGCCAGTTCGGTCAGCCCCGTGAGTGAGAGGGCAAAAGCGACAGCCTCCTCGACCTCCTCCTCGGTGAAGCCGAGGTTCCGAGGCCCGAAGGCGACCTCGGCCTCGACAGTGGACTTGAAAAGTTGCTCGTCGGGGTTCTGGAAAAGGTAGCCGACGCGCCGGGCTAGCTCGCTCGTCGGGTGCTCGGCAGTGTTCCAGTCTCCCGCGAGGACAGTTCCCGCCGCCGGGCGCAGGAGGCCGTTCAGCGAGCGCGAGAGGGTGCTCTTGCCCGCGCCATTGGAGCCGATGAGTGCGGCAATCCGCCCCGGTTCCAGGCGTAGGCTGACGCCGCGCAGCGCCTCAACGCCGTTGGGATAGGTGTAACGCAACGATTCCACCGTGACGGGCACGGGCGGCACCGGGGGAATGGACGGCAGCGGGGCGGGAGAGCGCGGCGGCGCGAAGGGCCACTGCGCCGCCAGCGACTCGACAGGGCGGAGCGCGGAACGCTG
>DASVVH010000606.1:0-3106 GCA_036386615.1 Ardenticatenaceae bacterium | reverse complement strand
GCGCCAGGGCGTTTATCTACACTACCAAGCTCGCCCGCTTTGCCGGGGATACAACGTCACCTGGCGCGTGTCCCAACTGGATCGCCGATACCTTAGCGTATCCAGCTACTGTTAAGATACAAGCCGGGGATGGAGCGTAGCGCAATCCTCGGCGGCGTAACCCCTACTGCTCTGGTAGCGTCGCGGCCCTATGCTATACTCCCAACAAACACCTTACCTAACAGAAGTTAGAGCGGAGACGCTATGGCGAAGAGTCGCACAGTATACGTCTGCAACGAGTGTGGCGCGGAGCACCCCAAATGGGCAGGGCGCTGCAACAGTTGTGGCGAGTGGAACACCCTGGAAGAGGCTTCAACGGACCCGCGCGCGGCGGGGTCGTTTGGCTTCGGGCGGGCGGCGCGGGCGGGCACCCTCATCGCCAGCACCAACGTGCCGCAGCAAATCAGGGACATCGAAACCAACGCCTACGCGCGCGTCGTCATCCCCATGCCAGAGTTTACGCGCGTGCTGGGCGGCGGTGTCGTGCCCGGCTCCCTCGTGCTGGTGGGCGGCGACCCCGGCATCGGCAAGTCCACGCTGCTGTTGCAGGCGGCGGGGCTGATGGCCGACGAGATGGGGTCCATCCTCTACCTCTCCGGCGAGGAGAGCGCCTACCAGATTAAGATGCGCGCCGAGCGCTTGGGCATGGCCGAGAAGAACCTCTACCTCCTCAGTGAGACGAACCTTGACATCGCCATCGAGCACATCAACACGCTGCGTCCCCAGGCCGTCATCATTGACTCCATCCAGACCGTCTACCTTCAGGACATTGCCTCCAGCGCGGGCAGCGTCTCGCAGGTGCGCGAGAGCGCCGCGCGGCTGATGCAGCTTGCGAAGGGCGAGAACCTGCCCATCTTCCTCGTCGGGCACGTCACCAAAGAGGGAGCCATCGCCGGGCCGCGCGTGCTGGAACATATCGTAGACACCGTGCTCTACCTGGAAGGCGACCGCTTCAACACCTTCCGCCTGCTGCGCGCCCAGAAGAACCGCTTTGGCTCCACGAACGAGGTTGGCGTCTTCGAGATGGTGGAGGGCGGCATGGTCGAGGTGGACAACCCCAGCGAGGCGTTCCTGGCCGAGCATCAGGCGGGCGCGACAGGCTCTGCCGTCGCCGTGACGATGGAGGGCACGCGCCCCATCCTCGTCGAGATGCAGTCCCTCGTCACGCAGACCGCTTTCAGCCAGCCGCGCCGCACGGCCAACGGCATTGACATGAACCGCCTGCACCTGCTTCTGGCAGTGTTGAGCAAGCGCGTGGGAATGCAACTGCACACACAGGATGTCTTCACCAACGTCGTCGGTGGGCTTCGCATCTCCGAACCTGCCGCCGACCTTGCCATCGCGGCGGCGATTACCTCCAGTTACCGTGAGAAGCCCATCCCGCGCGAGTTGGCCCTGATAGGCGAGGTTGGTCTGGGCGGCGAACTGCGCCCCGTCTCCCAACTCGACAAGCGGCTCAACGAGGCGGCGAAACTCGGCTTCACGCGCTGCATCGTGCCGCGCAGTGGCCGCCGCCCACCGCAGGGCGAAGGCATCGAGGTAGTACCCGTGCGAACCCTCGTTGAGGCGCTGCACTATGCAATGAAGGACAGTGGCGAGAGCGCGTAGAGCCGCAGCTACGCCCTAATTCCAGAACATTTTTGAAGAGACGCCCCGCAAGGCGTCTCTTTTGCTTCGGGATTCCGATGCCAGGAGCAATCTACCTACCTCATAACTTGTGTCTTACTTCTCATGTTTATTACTTTATGTCAACAAGGGCCTACCTTGATCGCCTTTGAAAGTAGGCTTTGGTAGGCTCTAGTTCACATAACGTGGTCTCGGCACCTCCTCGCCACCCTTGAAACGGCCCCTGATTTCATTATTGCCGAAAACGGCCCCTGTCAGGTATCCTTATCTCTCGTGTTCAGCTCTGCCGTTCAGCGCAACACGTTCTCACCCCGACCACCACGACACAACTTTTTGGGCCTGATAGCGTAGAGAGGCACAACCTACAGTCCCGACTAGACCGCTATGTGCAGGAGCCTCGTGAAGAAGATTCTGATAACGTGGATGCTCGCTCTCGTCCTCACCGTGACGGGCTGCGGCCTACTCAACACCGCCGAGCGAGAGCTGGTCATCTGCTCCAGCCTGCCCCTGAATGGCGGGCAGAACGCCCGTGCCCTCTCCATGCGCGACGCCATCCAGATGGCGGTTGACGAGATGGAGACGGTCACAATAGATGGACAGAGCTATCCCCTCCGCCACGTCTCAATGGACGACACGATACCGGAGACGGGTGGATGGAACACCGCCCAGGAGCAGCGCAACGCCCGCGCCGCTATCGAAGAGCACGGCTGCATCGCCTACGTCGGCACCTACAACTCCGGCGCGGCAAAGATTGCCATTCCCATCCTGAACCGCGTGCAGATGGCGATGATTTCGCCTGGCAACACCTACCCCGGCCTGACCAAGCCGGAGGCGGGCTTCGGCGCGGAACCCTGGAGCTATTCGCCGCTTGGCCCGGAGAGCCGCAACTACTGCCGCGTCGTTCCCGCCGACGACCTTCAGGCTCCCGCCGCCGCTCGCTATGCGGCAGAGGAGCTAGGCGCGACACGAGCCTTCATCTTCCACGACACCGAGTTATACGGAGAGGGGCTGGCCGAAATCTTCGCGCAGGCGGCTCAAGCGGAAGGTATCGAGGTCGCGGTCCCACCGTTGGGCGTCGGCGCGCGAACGATGAATCCCAATCAGGTGGCACAGCAGATTCTCGAAACGGAGCCGGACCTCGTCTACTTTGGCGGCGTGACGGCCAACCGCCCCGGAGAGGTGCTGCGGGCCTTGCGGGACGAGGGCTACGAGGGGTACTTCATGGGTGCCGACGGTATCGCGGAGGATGCTTTCGTCGAGCAGGCCGATGCTATGGGGGATAGCCGGGTCTACGCGACGCTCGTCGGGCCACCGCCCTCTCAGTTGCCGCAGAGCGGTCAGGACTGGCGTGCTCGCTACCAGCAACGTTACGGAGAGCCGGACGCCTTCGCCGCGCCAAGCTATGAGGCGACGCTGGTGGTGATTGACGCCATCCAGCGGG
>DASVVH010000605.1:0-2655 GCA_036386615.1 Ardenticatenaceae bacterium | reverse complement strand
GAAGGAGGTTTATTTTACCCTGCTGCACGACTCCGCAACGGTCACCTACACCTTCACCTTGCCCAACTCGGTAGCAAGCTCCTGCTTCACCTTCTTCGGGAAGATAGTGCGGAAGGCCACGCGGCTGGTGCGGTCAAAGTTTAGCCAGAAGTCCTTGCGGGCCAGCGTTTTCGCCACGCGGCTGGGGCGCAGGTAGAAGCGGCGATACGCCTCCTTCCACTTCCGCTCGACCAACTCGGCGGTCATCTCGCCCATCTCGTAGCGCGCCTTGCCGTCGAAGAAGACGTAGTCGTCCCAGTCGTGGACGAGCATCCGCCCCTTGCGCTTCACAATCTCGTACACCTTCGTGCCGGGGTAGGGCGTCATCATCGAGAAGTTGGCAATCATCGGGTCCACCTCGATGGCGAACTGGATGGTCTTCTCCATAGACTCCTCAGTGTCACCCGGCAGGCCGATGATGAAGAACCCGATGGTCTCCAGCCCCACCTTCTTAGCGTTCCTGAAAGCCTCACGAATCGTGTCGTGGTCAATGCGCTTGTCAATCGTCAGCAAAATGTCCGGGTCGCCCGTCTCCACGCCGAAGGCCGTCCGCTTGAGGCCCGCCGCCTTCAGCCTGCCCAGCAGTTCCACCGTCGCCAGGTTGCCGCGAATGCCGTTTACGAAAATCCAGGGAACGTGATTGATCTCGCGTTTGACCAGTTCGTCCGCCAACTCGAAGAGGCGGTCCATGCGAATGTTCGCCGAGTCGTCCAGCACGCCAATCTCCTGCGCGCCAAGCTCCTTGACCAGATGCTCCCACTCGTCGGCCACATTCTTGGCCGAGCGGCAGCGCCACTTCTGCGGCATGATGGACTGCGAGCAGAAGGTGCAGCGATAGGGGCACCCCCGGCTCGTCATGATGGAGAAGGAGCGCGCCCCGTCAACGTGATCCGTCGCGGGCTGGAGGTTCGTGTACCGCTCCATCTTGAAGAGGCTGTACTCCGGCCAAGGCAGCACGTCCAGGTCATCAATCGGCGGGTGGTCCGGGCGCACGAACATCTTGCCGTCCGTCGTGCGGAAGGTGATGCCGAAAATCTTGTGAAGGGGCGAACCGGGGGCCAGCCACTTCTCGGCGGTGAACTCCGGGTCTTCCCTCTTCAGTTCCTCAAACTGGTTGAGCAACTCGACCCATATCGCCTCGCCTTCGCCCCGCGCCGTGATGTCAATCTCCGGGCGCGACGCGCTCTCTTCCGAGAGAACGCTGGGGTGCGGGCCGCCGATGACGACGGGCGTGCCCGGCAGCACGCGCTTGATCTCCGCCGCCGTGCGCCACGCCTGTTTTACCTGCGGCGTGTTCGCCGTGATGCCGACGATTTCCGGGCGGAACTCGCGCAGGAACTCGTCGAACGGCTGCGTCTCCACGTCCGCGTCGTAGATGCGGCAATCATCGCCACGCTCCACTGTCACCGCGCCCAAATAGGCGAGGCCGAGGTGCGGCGTGGTGCGCGTATCAATTGGCAGTCGGAACTTGGGATTAACCAGTAGGACTCGCAAGGCTAGCCTCCGTCGGTTGGGTCTTTTAAGCCGCAACCGTCGTGTGTCGGTAGAATGACGCCAGAAACTCACACCATCGTATAAAAATCGGCTACGATGTCAAGTAACTGGCCCCTCAATTTACTAAAAATGAGCAAAATGGCTGGTAACGAACCGCTATTCTGCTCAGTTGATTAAGCAATGTGACGTATATAGCCACATAATGAAGCGGCGCTCCGTGTGCTCGATACACCTGGGAGCGCCGCGTCGCGTTTCACCGATGTAGGGAACGGATTAGCCGCAGCTCCCGCAGCCACCGCCCGACGAGGCCGCCGTCTCGGACCCCTTCGTGCGGAAGGAGTGCCCGCAGCCACAGCTAGAGACCGCCTGCGGGTTGTCAATGCGGAAACCGCCACCCATCAGGCTGTCCACGTAGTCAATGTTAGCGCCCAGCAGGTACCCGGCGCTCATCGGGTCAATCACGACCTTGACGCCCGAATAAGGCTCAAGCACCGTGTCGCCCGCGCGGGGCGTCGCCTCGAAGGCCATGCCGTACTGCATGCCGGAGCAGCCACCGCCCGCCACAAAGATGCGGAGCATGTGGTTAGGAATGTTCTTCTCTTCGAGCAGGTTGCGCACGACGTTCGCCGCCGACTCGGTCATGTTGACCTGAGCCGCCGTCTCAGCCATCGGAATTTCAGTCATCAAGTCCATCATTATTCTCCCTTGGGGGTTCCGCTATTCTCAATACAGGTTGGAAATAGCTAGCGGTCTATTTCTATTGTTGCAGTATACTCCCGATTGGCAAAAATATCAACTTTTCCGCCTGAACTTCATGGCTGTGTCAAAATGGGAGAGCAGGAGGGGCGCAGAAGGGCATCAGCCAGTAGAGGCCAGTAACGGCCAGTATTCAACTGCTCAAGGTCAGGCAAAAGGCCAGTATTGTGGACATCTATATGTAGAATAGGCAATAAGTTAGCTTACAAGCTAGTTTATTTTGTAACTATCCTTGTCTGAACTGGACCACAGCACCCAACTACCCGCCAATCTGGCTCATCCCCCGCGCTTCGGGGTAGATGCCGCGCCGCAGTTGGTGCCCAACGGGCTTTGCCGTCACCGCACGCACAAAGAGCGCGTCAAGTG
>DASVVH010000604.1:0-4070 GCA_036386615.1 Ardenticatenaceae bacterium | reverse complement strand
ACAATCGATTGGTATAACACGATGAAGGACGTCAGTTAAGCGTCTGTAATGTGCTGAAGGATGGATAAGCAGAGAGGTCTGCTACAATAGCCGCTACCCGCCCGAATCTCGAACCCGTTTCATGAACCTCGACCTCATCATCACCGTCGTCACGCTCGCCGTCGCCATCGGCCTCCTCCTGAGTGACCGCCTCCGCGCGGACCTCGTAGCGCTGCTCATGGTCGTCGTGCTCGGCCTCACGGGCGTGCTCACGGCGCAGGAAGCCTTCTCCGGCTTCAGCCGCGCGGCAGTCATCACCATCATGGCAATCTTCATCCTCAGCGACGGGCTGCGGCGCACGGGCGTCACCGAGCAGGTCGGCGGCCTCCTGCTTCGCGCGGCAGGCAGCGGGGAGCGCCGTCAGATTGTGGTCGTGATGGTGGCCGGGGCCTTTCTCTCCCTCTTCATGAACAACATCGCCGCCGCGTCGGTGCTGCTGCCCGCCGTCTCCGGCGCGGCGCGGAAGGCGGGGGTCAATCCCTCGCGCCTGCTGATGCCCCTTGCCTTCGGCACGCTGCTCGGCGGCATGGCGACGCTCTTCACCACCACCAACATCGTCGTCAGCGGCCTGATGCGTGACCAGGGGCTACGCGCCTTCGGTGTGCTCGACTTCGCGCCCGTCGGCCTGCCGCTCGTGGTGGTGGGCATCCTCTACGTCGTCCTGTGGGGTCGTCACCGCCTGCCCGCGCAATCCCCGATGGAACGCTTTCAGGCGCTGGCGCAGGAGAAAGAAGGGGGCCTCGTCGGCATCTACAAGTTGGGCGAAGACCTCTTCCGGGCGCGCGTCCCCGCCCGTTCGAGCCTGATTGACCGCCCCCTCGCGGAGAGCAACCTGCGGGAGCAGTTCGGCATCAGCGTCGTCGCCGTCGAGCGCGACGGCCATGAGATTCTCTCCCCCCCGCCGGAAACGATTCTGCACCAGGGAGATGTCATGGTCTGCGGCGGCGACGTAGAAGAATTCCGCCGCCGCGACGTGGAACCCTACCTCGAAATCATGCCGCCGCGTGGCTGGCGCGACGAGGATCTGGTCTCCCCGGAGGTCGTGGTGGCCGAGGCGGTGCTGGCCCCGCGCTCGCGGCTCATCGGGCAGACGCTCCGCTCCGCCCACTTTCGCCGCAAATATGGCATGACCGCCCTCGCCATCTGGCGCGCGGGGCGACCCATCGGCAAGCACGTCACCCAGCAGACGCTCCAGTTCGGTGACGCGCTGCTGTTGCAGGGGCCGCGCGGCGGGCTGACGGCGCTGCGAGACGAGCCGGACCTCATCATCCTGGGCGACGGCGAGCCGGAAGCGGCGCTCGTGCCGGAAAAGAACCGCCTCGCGCTGGCAATCATGGCAGTCGCGGTGCTCGTGGCCGCTATCGCGCCCGGCTCGGTGGGCGAGGTGATGCTGGGCGGTGCCCTGTTGATGATTCTGGCCGGAGTCCTCACGATGGACAACGCCTATCAGGCTATCGAGTGGAAGAGCGTCTTCCTCGTCGCGGGGATGCTGCCCGTCGGCACGGCAATGACGAAGACGGGAGCCGCCGCCCTGCTCGGCACGGGCTTTGTCTCGCTAGTCGGGCCGCTCGGCCCCTACGCGCTGCTGCTGGGGCTGATTCTCCTCTCCATGCTGCTGACGCAGGCGATGAACGGCGCTGCCGTCGCCGCCGTCATGGCTCCCGTCGCCATCCAGGCAGGCTCGCAAATCGGCGCGGACCCGCGCGCGATGGCGCTGGGTGTGGCAATCGCTACCTCGATGGCCTTCCTCTCCCCGCTCGGCCACGCGGTTAATGTCCTCGTCATGGGGCCGGGCGGCTACCGCTTCCGCGACTACTACCGGATTGGCCTGCCCATGACGGTGCTGCTCATCGCGGTGCTCATGGTCGTGCTGCCCCTGCTCTGGCCGCTTCAGCCATAGCTGGGGAGACGACGGACGACCGACGACCGCTTACGACTTTAAGGCAACGGATAAACAACATAACGCAAGGGCGCACCAACGGCAGGCGTGTACTGTTCCACGAGGTTAACACACTGGTACATCAAGTAAGACCTAGCTACAGTCATGTCATCCTGAACGAAGTGAAGGATCCCCCCAGCAACACCCACCCCGTTGCGCGTTGACACGCTTCTCCCTCCCTTCATCACCTCCATGAACCCGTACGCTAACCTTGTGTACTCGTACATAGGCGCTTTAGGCGAAGGCGCGAATCCAATGAGGATTAATCGTTCTCAACTTTATGTCAACTATAGCCTACCTGTATCACCTTCTCAGGTAGGCTTTGGTAGGCCGTACTTCACATAAAGCGGTGGTAGCACCTCTGCCCGCCCTCGCGGTGCCCCACATCATTTGACTCATGTAATAGAATATTAAGGTATGGAGCCTATACTATAGAGAGTTCCTTACCGATAGATGAAAGGCTAAAGAGATGAATCAAGCGCAAGGTCAATCCGAATCGAACCGCGAGGTCGCAACCCTCGGCGGCGGCTGCTTCTGGTGCCTCGAAGCGGTCTACGAAGAGCTGAGGGGCGTGGAGCGCGTCGAGTCGGGCTACACGGGCGGCGCAGTTGCCAACCCATCCTATCAGGCCGTCTGCACGGGCACGACGGGCCACGCGGAGGTCGTGAAGGTAACGTTTGACCCGAACGTGGTCTCCTTCCGTGACATCCTTCACGTCTTCTTCACCATCCACGACCCCACGACCCTGAACCGCCAGGGCGCGGACGTGGGCACGCAGTACCGCTCGGCCATCTTCTACCACGACGAGGAGCAGAGGCGCGTCGCCGAAGAGGTCATCCGCGAACTTGAGGCGGAGAAGGTGTGGAAGAACCGCATCGTGACGCAGGTGGTGCCGCTTGAGACCTACTACAAGGCGGAGGAGTACCACCAGGGCTACTTCCGCCGCAACCCCTCCCAATCCTACTGCCAGATAGTGATTGAGCCGAAGGTGTCGAAGTTTCGCCAGAAGTACATGGAGCAACTGAAGGCATAGAGGTAACAGAACCAAAAAAGCAGGCTAGCGTGCGACGCTAGCCTGCTTTTTGTTGGAGAAGGAACGTCGTGGCTACTGGCGCTTCAGGGCCAGGTCGCCAAGGTCGAGGAAGCTGCCGCCCTCGTAGTAGTCACGGGCGATGAAGCCATCCTGAGTGATGGGCAGGTATCCCTGGTAGCTCACGAGGATGCTGTAGGGCGTGTCCACGTCTATGGGCAGGCTCATCTGGAAGACGCCGCGCGCGTCGGCGTAGGCCACATCGTAGACCTGATCCTCGCCCTCGAAGGTGTCAACCGTCACACCCGGCTGGAAGATGGCGAAGTAGGCGTTACGAATCGGTTTCCCATTGTCGGCGGAGATGATGCGCCCTCGGATAATCACTTCCGTCGCGTTAGGGCTGGGCGGCGCGGCGTTCCCACTGCCGCCGACGACAATCTCGCCGCCAATGGGGGCGAGGTCGCCCACCTGGACCTCCAGCGTGTAGGTGCCTGGAACGAGGCCGTCCCGGTCCTCGGTAGAGATGTAGGCGAATCCGTCCCCCGGATCGAGCGGCCACTCCTCGAAGAACAGTTCAGTCTCCCGAATGGCCTGGCCGTCGCGGAACCACTGCGCGGCGAGTGTCGTGCTCGCGTCAATATCCGAATAGGAGAAGTGCCCGTAGAGTTCGGTAACCCCGGCGGGCGCGCTCGCGATGAAATCCTCGTCGTCGGGGTCCAGGCTAAAGCCGAGCATCGTTGCCGCGCCCTCGGTGTTGGGCGTTGAGGGCGTCTGTGGCGTCTGCGGGGGTGGCGGGGTGTTCGTATTGCCGCCGCTACAGCCGGGCACGCCGACGCTGGGCAGGCTCGCAAGCACCTCCTCGCTCAGGTTGATGGGCCGGACGAGGCCGAGCTTGCCCTGCCGCCCCTGCTGTCCCTCGCTCGTGTAGGTGGGCACGCCGATGAGCGAGCCGTCATCGGCGACGGCAGAGCCGCCGGAGTTGCCGGGGTTGATTTCGGCGTCCGTCTTGATGAGCGCCACGACGTCTGAATTGGGGTCACTCTCGAAGCCGCTCACCCGCCC
>DASVVH010000603.1:0-12398 GCA_036386615.1 Ardenticatenaceae bacterium | reverse complement strand
CGCAGGCGCGCTACTCAAACGCTGTTGCAGTGACGTTGACGGAGCGTGGCCCCAACCGAGTGACGCTCACGCTGGAGCCGAGCCTCGCCTGGCTGCAAGACTCCGCCCGTGTCTATCCCGTCCTCCTGGACCCAACCCTCCAGACGGCGACCACGAACCCCCAGGAAGCGGCGGCGAAGGACACCTATATCAATCAGGCCAGCACCAGCACCAACTACGGCTCCGCCACCACATTTACTGTCGGTAAAGATTCGGTTGCCAATCAACAGGATGCGCTCCTCTGGTTTGATCCGATGAGCACAATTCCCCAGTATAGCCGTATTGTTCGTGCCACGCTGAAGCTCTACGCCTCATCAGGCACGGCCAGTATGCCCGTCAATGTCTATGCAAACCTCAGCACGTGGGATGAAGGGACGGTTAACTGGTCGAGCGCGCCCACGCGAGGCTCGATAAACTACCACAGCCTCAACAGCACCGTGCCGGGCTGGAACACCTACTCTGTCGCCGCGCTGGTGCAGAGATGGTCCAACGGCGAAACCGCGAACTACGGAATGCGCTTGCAGAGCGGCGGCGCGAACAGCCAATCCGTCGTCTTCCACTCCAGCGGCGGGACCAACCGCCCGGAGATGCAGGTCACGTACATCAGCCCCACCCGCTACGGCCTGAACGGTCTCTGGACCTACACCAACTACGAGTACGGTGGCGGCAATGTGAGCTACGTGAACGTCGCGTCGGGCAATCTGGTTTTCCAGCACCGCGGCGGCTCCATCCCCGCGCGTGGCTTCGACGTAGACCTGACGCACACCTACAACAGCCAGGACGCGACGAGCGGCGCTTATGGTGAGCGCTGGACCTTCTCGCACGATTTGCGCCTCTTTGAGGTGGATAATGGCAACGCCGTCGTCTTCAAAGATGGAACCGGAGATGAGAGCCGTGTCTTCATTAAGACGAGTGACAGCGGCGGCATTCGCGACTACAGTGCTCCACTCAACTACGGCTTCGAACTGACCAAAGAGCTCAACCCCAGCTATATCGAGCGGACCTATACGCTCACGGCCACGGACGGCGGCATGAAGTTCTACTTCGATGATACGGGCCGTATCACCCGCCGCGAGGACCGCAACAGCAACTTGCTGGAATACCGCTACGACACGAACAGCCGCATTGACCGCATTACGGACATGGCGGGGCGGCACACGTCGCTGGAGTATAACGGCACGGGCGGGCGGCTCTCCAAGATTACCGACATGGCCGGGCGCGTCTCGACCTACGCCTACGACAGCGCGGGTAATCTCACGACCATCAAGCACGCCGTGGGCACGGTGGACGAGGTCACGACGACGCTCACCTACAGCAGCGTTGTCGGCAATCACCTCACCCGCGTCACCAGTCCGCAAAATGTCGCTGGCGGCGTCAAACACCATATAACCTACCAGAGTTCCAAATACAACTGGGATGACGCGGGCATACTGCAGAGCTGGACGCCGACCGACAACCTCACCACGCTCGCTCAATCAACCACGCGCGCCTACAACGGCACGGGCTCGATGCAGATGGACGTGGTTGTAAGCTCAACCCACCAGCGCGCAGGTGCCCACAGGGTCTTCTCGCCCATCGAGTCGTGGAGCAGCGTGCGCCAGGAATTGCTCGCCTTCGTCTACTTACCAACGGGGGCACCGACTGACCTGAAGGCTCGCATTGGATTGTGGGACCGCTACACGTCCACCACCGGCGCGGCCTCGACCTCCGCCGTGGCTGGCACCCTCGTGCCTGGGCAATGGAACGCGATTCGCTTGAGCGATGCTCCTATTGACGCCAACGCGGGCATCAGCAAGATGAGTATCGAGGTTGAATACGGTGCCACCGCCTACACAGGCTCCGTCTGGGTGGATTACGTCACCACTCGCGGGATGGTATTAAACCTCTCGGATGGCGAAACCTCGGCGGATACCGTCGTCAACTTCGAGTTTTTGTGGGATACCAAGACCACGAAGGTCAGGCGGCCCGACGATGCCGGCACCTTCCGCAACACCACCTACATCTACCGCGCCGGTGGTGAAGTGAAGAGCGTGCAGGATCCGCTCGGCAACACCACCGAGCAGACCCGTGACAGCTTGCTGCGCCTGACCGACCTGAAGTTACCCGGCGGCACGCAGAGCAGTTACACCTACAGCTATTACCCCAACAGCAATCAGATGCAGACGTGGAGCAACGAGTTGGGCGAGACGGGGCGGCGCGGTGCTGATGTCAACAATTACGGCGACACGCGTTACACGATTGACCCGCTCAACGAGCAGCGCCGCACCAGCAACTCGACCTACGAGGCGACAGTCCTGACCCGCGATTCGGCAGGCAACGTCACCACTATCAAGGACAATCGTTACGCCGCGGGAGCCAACCTGGAGAACAATCCGTTGCCTACGGCCCAACTCAATCTCCGCACGAGGAGTCTTACATACGGCACGGGCGGCGTGATTACGAGCATGACCGATGCCCGTTACCAGACCACCAACTTCACCTATCAGACCGGCACGGGCTATCTGACCCAGATTGATGCCCCCGCTGGCAGCGGCGAGATTTCGCGGCGTGTGTGGACCATCACGCCCAACACCGACGGCACGACGCAGAAGGTGGTGGACCCTAAGGGGCAGACAACCACCTACGAGTACGACAACCTGGGGCGACTCCGCAAGATTAACTACGGCGTCGTCAACGGGGTGCCCGCCTTCTGGGTCTCGTACGATCTAGACAAGAATGGCAACATGACTGCCATGACCGACAAGACAGGCTCGACCAGCTGGGTCTACAACGAGAACAACCAGCTGACCAGCGAGTCGCGCACGCAGAACAGCGTCACCAAGACTGTGCAGTACACCTACTACACGCACGGCGAGTTGCAGACGATGACCACCGTCAACAACGAGACGGTCTACTTCGGGTATGACTGGGCACTGCGCCCGATCTCACAAACCGACCCGAAGAACGGTGGGCAGGCCATCACCTTCGGCTACGACGATCATTCACACCGCGAGTATGTTGCCTACCCCAGCGGCGTGCGGGAGGAGATGACCTACGACGAGGCGCACCGTGTAGACGTAATCCGCCTGAAGAAGTCAGATGGCACCGTGCTACAGAGTTTCGACTACGACTACGGCTTCACCGGCACCACCCGTGACGCGGACTATCACGGCGGCAATGTCGTCGGCGTCACGGAACTGGACGGCTCCACCGAGAGCTACACCTACGACGATTTCAACCGTCTCGAGACGGCAACGCGCACGGGCACCAACCCCTTCACACAGAGCTACGGCTACGACGGCAACAACAACCGCACCACCATCACCAACAATGGCGTCACGAAGTACGCTGTCTACGACAACGCCAACCAGATGAATAGTCTCGGCAGCACCAACTACAGCTATGACCGCAACGGCAACATGACCGCCTATGGCAGCAACAGCCTCACCTACGATGCCTCCAACAAGTGGACCAGTGGCACGGTGGCGGGTGTCGCGCTGACCTTTGGCTACGATGGACACGGAAGGCGTGTGAGCCGCACGGTCAACGGCAGCGCCAATCGTACCGACTTCTGGTACGACATGACGGGGCTGACGCGGGAGACGGGAGCCTACGACGCCACCTACCTGCGCGACCCTGACGGCCTGCTGCTCTCCAAGTTCGGCAGCAGCATCTCCAACTACGGGCGCAACCGCCTGGGCAGCATCACCATGATGACGGACAGTACGCAGACGGTGGTGCGAACCTACAAGTACGACCCCTGGGGCGAAACGCTTGCCACCACGGGCACTGTCTACAATCCCTTCCGCTACGCGGGCAGCTACCAGGACGTGGACACGAGCCTGTACCAGATGGGCGCGAGGTACTATCAGCCCGGCAGTGGCCGCTTCACGCAGCTAGACCCGTTGCCTTCCAGCGTCGTCACGCTCAACCGCTACGCCTACGCTGGCTGCAACCCCACAAACTTCATTGACCCGAGCGGCTTAAGCCACTGTAGCCCCGAAACATGGATTGCCGTTACTGTGAACCTCGTTGCGGCAGAAATTGCAATGGCTGCGGCGGCGGTTGCGATGGCCCTGGCTCCTGCAGT
The DNA here is from genome assembly GCA_036386615.1 of Ardenticatenaceae bacterium. Lineage (GTDB taxonomy): Bacteria > Chloroflexota > Anaerolineae > Ardenticatenales > Ardenticatenaceae > DASVVH01. Next base: position 8,290 of record DASVVH010000603.1, on the reverse strand, counting down.
AACGCCCTTGTTGCTAGCAGCCTATCTCTCAGCTGGTGGTTGGTATATATCTGCACTAGCAGCCGTGATGGACTGTGCGATGAATTAAGGGGAGGCGGATGCAATTATGGCTAAGACACCACGTCAGCAGGTCGCTCTACTGCTACTCACACTAGGTCTCGCAATCCTCGCTGCCTTTATGGCAGTTCTTGGAGCTAGTGGAAGAGTGATGCTTGGATTCAGCGCCATCTTCGGCTCCTTGACAATCCTGCTCTTGATTACGAACGAACTGAGTAGGCAACGCCAGAGCAGGATGACGTTAGACCACCGATTCAGCAAACTAATCGTAGCTGCTTGGATAGGGCTCCTGCTTGTACCGCCAGCCAGTCTAGTGCTACACCGTGTCTTTGCCATGTCGACCACAGGGATCATGATTGTCAGCATGGCGGTTAGCGTGTGCATGATCGCATTGCTCCTCTTCACTGCATTGCTGACACGAAAGGGGGATTGAGATGATGGTGGTATGGTGATGTCCTTAGTGCCTGATTCTGGGTACAAAGTGCCGAGGCGGCTCTCGCCGACTGTCAAAACAACTAAGGTGCAACATGAATCGTAGCCAAGTCGTTCTAGCAGCCTTGATTGCAGTCGGCGTCATCCTGACGGCGGCGATGGCATGGGACAACTACCGCACGGGAGCCAACCCTGCCCTGATGCGATGGAGCACAGCCTACTTACTATTCCTTGTAGGCATGGGAATCTGGCTCATCGTATGGGTGTGGCAGTCACAAGGGGGTGGAGAAGCGGGCGTGTCAAGGCCGTTACCTATCCCCAGCCCAAGATGGGAGTGGCGCGCGGGCTTTGTAGCACTCTTGCTCCTGCTGGCCTCGCTCCTCATTCAGGATCTGCGTCAATTTCAGATCCCGCTGGCTACCGCCGCCGTGATGCTCCTCACGTTCGCGGCTTGGCGGTTCCGTAAATACCACTAAAGGTCCGGCCTACCCGCGCGGGAGTTCCCGCGCGGGTAGGCCCCTGCTACTCATCTCTGCATTCACGGACCTTACTCGTCTCCGCCGCACCTCTTTCTCATGCACCAATCGCACCGACTTCTGGTACGACATGACAGGGCTGACGCGGGAGACGGGAGCCTACGACGCCACCTACCTGCGCGGCCCCAACGGATTACTACTCTCCAGGTTCAGAGGCGCGCTCTCCAACTACGGGCGCAATTGGCTAGTCATCATCACCATGATGGTGGACACAAGTAGCTCGCAGGTGGCACTACTCTAGTAAAGGCCGGATAAAAATGATTCTACTTACTCTAATAGTCATAGCTTTCATAAGTAGCGGAGCCGCTAGCATGCTGGTGTTGGGGGCTGTCCTGGTATCGCGCGACGATGCTGAATGAACCCCACACTCAGCCTGCCGTGTACAGCATACGGACCTACGACGCGGCGCAACGCGTAGACGTGCTCCGCCTGAAGCAGTCAGATGGCACCGTGCTACAGAGTTTCGACAACGACTACGGCTTCACCGGCACCACCCGTGACGCCGACTATCACAGCCGCAATATCCTCGGCGTTGCCTGCTATTACGTAAATGATGCCAACCCTGTACCTCTGCTAAGAGCACCATCTGGGCAAAGTCCACCCGAATCATATACTGCCCGCCATCCACGCGATTTCACGCTTGCCTTCTGACGAAAGAAGGCTATAGAATTGGGGTGCGCCACATGAGCGCAAACCCCAACCTACCAGAGGGCACCATGAACCAACCGAGTCGCTTGACGACCTATTCACTCCTCGTTCTCCTTGTATTGGCTCTGTCCGCCTGTGCGGGAGGCACCCCGCAGGTCGTGACGGCCACGCCTCCCCCCGCGACCAACACGGCGGCAGCGCCGACGGCTACGGTGGAACCAAGCGCCACCGCCGAGCCGAGCGCTACCGCGACTGCCGAAGCGTCAGCCACAGCCACCGAGGAGCCGGAAACCTCACTCGGAACGCTGGAGTACGGCCAGAGCGAGAGCGGCTCCATCGAGGAGGCAGGCGCGGAAAACACCTGGACCCTTGACGCCCAGGAAGACGATGTGGTCTTCGTCTCCGTCGCAACGGTGGGTGACGAGATGCAGCCGACCATCTCTCTGGTGGACAGCGAAGGGTTCGAGGTGGCTGCCAGCACGCCCGCAGACAACGGGGCGACCCTGCTCTACACTGTAGAAGACGAGGGCGAGTACTCACTGGTCATTGGCGCGCTGGGGCGCGAGACGGGGCCTTACGAGGTGACTGTCTATAACGCCCAGCCGGGCGGTGGCGAGATTGAGATCGGGGAGACCGTCAATAGTGTATTGATTGGTCAACTTACGGAAGATACGTGGGCCTTCACCGCCAGCGCGGGCGACGCTGTAGACATTACAGTAGAGGCGGACGACGAGGACTTCGATACGGTCATCGAGATATTCGACCCGGAAGGCAATTCCGTCGCGCGGGACGACGACAGCGGGGAGGATTACAACCCGCAACTCATCGGGGTCTCACTCTTCACCGAGGGCGAATACAGCATTGAGGTCAGAGCACTCAGCGACGGCGTGGCGGGCGCTTACGAACTGACCCTAAGCGAGGGTGAGGCAGCGGGTGGAGGCGTTATCGCCTTTGACGAGAGGGTAGAGGGGGAGTTAAGCAGCGCGCCGCAACGGTGGACCTTCGAGGGCCAGGAAGGGGAGCGGATAGATATTGCACTGAACGCCATCACTGACACGAGCAGTCTCGACCCGCGCCTGACGCTCTTTGACGCGGAGGGCAACGAGCTTGCCTCCGATGACGATGCCGGGCCGGGCCTGAACTCCCTGCTCTCTAATTTCCGGTTGCCCGCGACTGGCTCCTATACCATCCAAATCTCGGCTTACAACGGCGAGGGGCCTTACGAGTTGGTGCTACGCCGCGCACTGGTTGAGACGGCTGGCACAGTGGCCTATGGTGAGACCGTCACAGGGACACTCACAACTGGGCTGCCCCAGGTCTGGACCTTTGAGGGGCAGGAGGGGGATGTGGTGACGATTGCCGTAGACGCCGATCCCGGCTCCACGCTGGACCCTTTCGTCTCGCTGGTAGACCCCGATAATCAGGAAATCGCGCTCGACGACGACAGCGGCGAGGTGGGCCTCAATTCGCTCATCGGTGACTTTACCCTACCCGCCAGCGGAACCTACAGCCTCTACGTCTCGGCGGTCGGCGGCGAGGGAGCGTACCAGCTAACCTTGCAAAGGGCAGAATAAGCAACTAGGGGCGGGTTTGCAGCCCGCCCCTTGCAATGGCTAATCGCGCCTAGCGAATCAGGGTTTGGAGGAGGACACGGTTGCCATCCGCCCCCTCTCCGGCAGCGGGGAGACGGGGAAAAGCGGGGTCGCTGGCGTCGTACCAGCCGACCTCGATGGTGTACGGGCCGGGCGGCGCATCGCCGGGAAGCGCAAGGGGGAAGGTGTCGCTCAGGTACTCGCCCTCTACCCACGAGAAAGTGGGACGCTCCCCGTCGAGCGGCACTTTGTCTTGGCCCGCCCCCGGCACCAGAACGCCGTTGGCATCTAGAAGGTGGACGAAGGTGGTGAGGCTCTCACTCATCTCCTCTACAGTCTCCCAATGAAGCGTGAGGGCCAGCGAGCCACCCGGCTCTACAGAGTCGCTGTTCAAATCGTAACCAATGAGACGGACGCTCTCGCCGAACATCGCCACCTGCGGCAAGGCTACGTCTGGCCGCACAAAGCTGTGGTCTCCGGCAACAATGTTCCCCTCCGCCAGCGTCACATGCTCGCTGCTTCGCCCGCTCGCGTCGGTCAGCCACGCCACCAATTCGGCAGAACCTGCCTCTATAGCACGCGGCACACGCATGGTGACAGGCGTCATCAGCAGGTCGCCGGGACGCCACTGCTCCCCCCTCCATTTCGTGCTCGCCAGCGAGCGAGCCTCGCCCTCGACAAGCTCTGAGTCTTGCTCCCAGCCCAGATGAAGTTCCGCGCCCGGAAGCGGCCCATTGGTGCGCCACCAGAGGGTCACGGGCACAGACTGGCCTGGCTCCAGTTGGGAGGGAAGGGCAATGTCGGCAGCGAGAAGCCGCTGGCCGTCCAGCATGGGCGCGTCTATCGTGGGGAGGTGGTTGGGCGGCCCCGCGCCGAGCCAACCCATCGCGGCGGGCGCAACCGGAAAGGGGCCGAGGCGCACTTCCTGCCCCCCCGGTGCCCCCGCCGCGTCCAGAACGTCGAGGTTGCCCTGGTCGCCCTCCCTGTAAACAGAGAGGTCTATCCAGTAGTCGCCGGGCGGGGTGCCTGGCTGGAGCGGGATGTCAAGCGTCGCCAGGCGCGCGTCGCCCTGCTGCCAGCGAAAGGTAGGAAAGTTGTAGGCAGTGGGGCGCTGGTCGAGCACGCCGTACTCGTGGCCCGCCTCGTCCACAACACTCAGGCGGACTTTGTAGTCGCCATCCAGCGGCTTCTGTGCCTCCCAGTAGAGCACGACGGGAAGGCCCTCGTCGGCGGGGGCAGGCTCCGTCATCTCCTGCCAACCGAGGAGGCGCAGCGCGTCGCCGAAGCGAGCATCCGTCGTGTGTTTGGGGCTGAGTGCTCCCGCCAGCATCGCGGGAGCGGAGGGCGGCAGTGTCCAGTGGCTGAGCTTGATTTCCATGAAGCGGACACTCTCCTCGCGCTTCGCCCCCGCCGCCTGCAAGAGCGCGGGAACAACGCCCTCCGGGTCCACCACCTCATCCTGCCAGTTGACGAGCCAGACGCCAGGCGCGGCTTGCAATTCTTCAGCGAGAACTCCCCCCGTCTCCAGGCCCAGCACGGCGGAGGCATCGAGCGTCGGCTCGTCCGGCAGGTAGATGACGCCCTCGCGCGAGGGGTAGTAGTAATGGAATACGGGCGCGGCGTGGCCGCTCACCAGCAGGATGGCATCGCCCGGCTCGCGCTGCTGTTGGAGCAGGAGGGCGAGGTTGCGCCAGTCTGCCTTGGCAAAGGCGGCGTTGGTGTAGAGGTTCCAATCCGCGAAGAGGAAGATGCCGAGCAGGCCGAGCGTGAGCACGGTCGCCACGAGCCGCCCGGCCCAACGGCGGCTCCAGCCCCATCCAATCAGGCCACTCAGCAGGAGGAAGAAGGCCGGGGCCGCGAAGATGAGGTAGCGCGCGTGGTATTTGGGACGGTCCCAGGAGACGAGCAGCAGCCCAACAATAGGCATCACGAGCCAGAGCAGCAGGAGCAGCCAGTGCTGGACGGGCAAAGGAGGCAGCCTGGAGCGGAGGAGGCGCGGCCAGGGCTGCGAGGAGTGACGCACCGCGCGCCAGCCGAGCACGAGCAGGCCCGCCGCCGCGAGGGCAGCCCCGGCCCAGCCGATAGGGATAGCTGTCGCCTCGAAGAGAGCATGGCCCACCATCCACGAGGCCAGCCCCTCCCGAACAACCTCCAGGGGCGATAACGCGCCTTCCCAATAGGAGCGGTCAGCCTCAAGCCGTTGCAGGGTGACGCGCAGCCAGGGGAGATAGGCCAGAAGGGGCAGCGCGAAGGCCAGAACGAGCGGCGCGGAGAGGCGATGCCGTCGGAGGAGCCAGCCCACGCCAGCCGCAAGCGCCCACGCGACCAGCACGAACCAGGCGTAGAAGTGCGTGTAGACCGCCGCCGCCGCCAGCGCCGCAAAGGTCAGCGTGTGAAGCCAGCGCGGGCGGCTGTTACCCTTCTCTTCATCCCGCAACAGGGGGAGTAGCGCCAGCGCCGCGCCCAGCAGCAGGGCGAGGACGAGCGTGTACATCCGCGCCTCGCGCCCGTACCAGAGCCAGAGCGGCGAGAAAGCGACCAGCAGCGCCGCCGTGTCCGCCGCCGCGCGCTGCCGGAGCAGCCGCCGCGCCACCTGCCAGATGAGCGGCACGCAGAGCACGGCCAGCATCGCGCTCGGCAGGCGCAGGGACCACTCGCTGGTTCCGAATAGGCCAATCCAGCCGTGCAACAGAAGGTAGTAGAGCGGGGGGTGAATGTCGGCGGCGGTGCGGGCGACAATCTCGCCTAAGGGACGCTGCGCCAGCCATGCGGAGAAACCCTCGTCGTACCAGAGACTCTGGGCATCGAGTGCCCAGAATTGCAGGCTCGCGGCGAGGAAGGTCAGGAGCAAGGGCTTAAAAGCCCTCTGTAGGCGCGACGTGTTCATCAGGGAGATGATAGCAGAGCGCCCGATGGGAATGAAAAATCAGGGCGACGACCGATGACTGACGACCGACGATGGCGGGTGCCCTCTGGGCAGGACGACCGCTAACGGCAACGGATGAACGGCATGACGCGAGGGCGCAAGGGCGCAAAGGGATTTATGGAGAATGGCAGACGGCAGGAACGTAGGGGATAGGGAATTATCTTAGCCAGTCGGAGATGTCCACGTAACGCTCTGTATTCAGGTTGGACTCGGCTGCGGGGGTAGGCTCTGGCTGTGGGATAGCTTCTGGCTCTTGAGTGCTCTCTGGCTCCAGCGCGGAGGATGGCTCCGGTTGGGCGGGGGCCGGGCCGAACATGAGCGGCAGGTACAGGGAGGGCTGGCCCTGCTCGACGGTAAGGCGTGCCGTCTGCCCCTCGCCGCTGAGAGGCACCCACTCGTTTTCCGGTCCAAGCGCGAAGACGAACAACTCTACGTCGCCCGCCTCCTCAAAGCGGTGCGGGCGACTGAAAGTGTAGGTGCGCCCCGGATTGAGGAAGATGGAGCGGTCGAAGAAGATAGTGTCGTCGTGAAGGACGGAATCGCCCGTGTCACGCCCCCCCACGCCCAGCATCGTCAGCCGCAGACGGTCATCGCTGGCATTGAGGAGGGTAAAGGTAGCGGTGACGGACTCGCCCGCCCGGATGCGCTCGGAAGAGAGCGCCAGCCCCACTTCAAGCTGCGGCAGGCGGCTCCCGAAGCTCTCACCCACGTCGGATGTCAGGAGCGCGGGTGATTCGGGCGAGGTATCAACCGAGGCCGTCAGGAGGTCGTCAGGCGTCGGTTGTGGCGTTGCGGTCGGCGACGGCGTGGGCGTGCTCGTGGTGAGCGCGGGGAGCGTGGGCGAAAGGGTCGGGATGGCAGGCACGACCGTTGCAGGCGGGACTGTCGCGGTCGGCTGCGCCGTAGGCGTGGCGGCGGCAACGGTGGGGCGCAAGTCCCAGAGCGGGCGGTTGTTGCTAAGGTATCGCGTCCCTGCGTCCGGCTCGGCCCCGCCGAAAAGCTCATCAATGGGCACGGAGGGGCTGTGCAGCGAGTTCCCGTACTTGAGTTCAAAGTGTAGATGGTCAGCGCTGGCACCCGTTTTGCCGCCGTAGCCGATAACCTGCCCCATCTCCACCTCGTCCCCCACCTGAACGGTGATGCCACTCAGATGGACGTAGCGGGTGAACCAGCCCTTGCCGTGATCGATGTAGACGATGAGCGCGTCACCCAGATTGAGCGAGACGGGCATCCCGACCTCCCAGGTGACGGCCATGACAGTGCCCGCCGCCGCCGCCGAGATGGGTTCGCCTTCGGGAACGTCAAAGTCTACGGCGTAACTCATCGAGCCGTGATGCTGGTAGCAGCCGTAGCCACAGGTGAGGCGGTAGGAAGTCTCGCCGGGGAAGGGAAGTTCCAGGTAGGGGCGCGTCTCTTCGGGGGCCTGCGCGTGCGCGGGCGAGGCGGACGTGAAGAGAGCCGCGCTCAACAAGAGCGACAGCAAGGCAAGCAGCAAGATGCGGGGGATGGAAGGTGCCAAGTTCTAACCTTAGAAAGGGAGTCTGTAAGGCTCCCTCTGCTTGTCGGCGGCGATTATAGCCTCTCGCTTTATCTTACGCAAACAGAGTTCTTGTTCCTATGGGAAAAAGGGCATCCCTTGACGCAGAGGGGAGTGCGTGAGCCTATGCAGGTGCCTCGAACAGCGCCAACTCATCCACCGCGACGAACCCCAGCTTCTGCGCCAAGCGCCACGATGCCGGATTTTCCTCCACCGCCTGCCAGACGGGCTGCTTCCCCTGCGCCTGCATGTGGCGAATCATGTGCGCGGCACAGAGCGCCGCATAGCCGCGTCGCTGGTGCTCCGGCAGCGTGTCAATCGAAACATCCCACAGGGTTTCCGTCACGGCTCCCGCGTAGCAGAAGGAGACGGGCTGCTGCTCCACAAAGGTTGCAGCAATCACGGAATGCTCCGCGCCGCTTTCGAGTTCCTCCCGCAGGTCAGCAGGGAGTTGGAGCCGAGGAAGTGTCTCTGGATCGAGGAAGTCAACCACCCCGGCAGGCACTTCCGGCAGACGGCTCAGGTCGGGCAGGTGGTAGACGATGATGCGGGTTTGTGACCA
>DASVVH010000602.1:0-25074 GCA_036386615.1 Ardenticatenaceae bacterium | reverse complement strand
ACCCTAATCAACTTATACCTGCACCGCGCGGGTCTAACCAGGAAGGTTTCTCATGGTTGCTCCGATCCGCGTCCTCCTGGTGGATGATTACCCCCTTTTCAAGGAGGGGGTGCGCGTGGCCCTCGCCGAAACACCAGACATCCGCTTCATCGGCTTTGCCGACCACGCGGGCGACGCGGCCCGCCTGTGCGAGCGCCTTGCCCCCGACGTGCTCCTGTACTGCTCCCGCCCCACAGAGGGCCTGTCCCTTGATCTGTTAGACTCCCTACACCAGCAGTTCCCGGCTATGAAGATTCTCCTGATGGTGGATGAGGCGCAGCGCGAACAGGCGATGGCAACATTCCAGAGGAGCGTCCAGGCTCTACTCTACAAGCGCGACCCCTTGCCACTCCTGGAGCGGGCGATTCGAGCCATCTGTGCGGGTGGAATGTGGCTCAGTCCCTCAATCTCGCGCTCGTCCGCGAAAGCACCGGACCCCGCCTTGCTGACTGAACGGGAGGCCGAGGTGCTGGAACTCATCGCTCGTGGTTGGGACAACACGGCGGTTGCCGCCTCACTCTTTCTGGGCGAACAGACGGTGCGAAACTATACGAGCCGCGTCTATCAGAAGCTGGAGGTCTCGTCGCGTGGGGAGGCGATTGTGTGGGCGTTGGAGCACGGCCTGGGGCAGACGCAAGCCTCGGCCTAGCAGGGCGCTGCCGAGTGTTACCTACCGCCCGCTTGTTTCTCCTTCTCTACTAACCTGTCGAGCGCCAGTTTATAGCGGAACCCGTTGAACATCAGCAGGATTCCAATAACGGGTAAAATGAGGGTAGTGACATCCAGGATGCTCCAAGCTGGCGGGCCATAAAATCTGTCAAAGTAGCGAATGAGGTTGCCACCGCCAAAAAAGAGCCACGCCGTTGCCCAGTTGAGCGCGTAACGCTCGATGAGAGGCTTCCGCTCCGAGTGGTTGAAATGCTCGCTCCACTCCGGCCCATAGATCGGATGCCGTAGACGCGGCACTCTGAGGGGCAAGGCGTACATGGCGGCAAGCAATAGCCCCGAGAGCGCGGCAAGAAGACCGAACCAATCTGCTGCACGCTCCCCCAAGCTGGTGCTCATCCCAACCAACACAGTTGGAACGATAGCCATCGGGATTAGCATGACCGCGAGTATAACGAGTAGCCATTTGGTTCGGGTCGCCATCGCAGAACCTCCGGCAAATAACGGGTGAGGTGGAACTTCCACCTCACCCGTTTTTATTCGCTTCTCTCTCCCCTGCTACCAGGCGTAGGCTTCGGGGGCGGTGCCGCCGGGTCCGGGCCAGATTTTGTCCAGCCGCTTCAGTACCTCGTCCGAGAGTTCGACTTCCAGAGCGTGCAGGTTGCCCTCTAACTGCTCCATCGTGCGCGGCCCGACGATGGGGCCAGTGACGCCCGGTTGGTGCAGCAGCCAGGCCAGAGCCACGTCGGCGGGTTCCTCGCCAATCTCGCGGCAGAGGCCCTCGTAGGCTTCGAGTTGGTCGCGGTGCTTCTCGATTTCCTGCTGGCGGCGCTCGTCGGCGCGGCGGCCCTCCGTCGCCTTCTGGAGCGCGCCGCCCAGGATGCCGCCTGCGAGGGGACTCCAGGGGATGATGCCAAGCCCGTACTCCTGGCACGCAGGGACGACCTCCATCTCAATCATGCGGGCGTTGAGGTTGTAGAGGCTCTGCTCGGAGACGAGGCCCATGAAGTGACGGGCCTTCGCGGTCTCTTGCGCCTGGGCGATGTGCCAGCCCGCGAAGTTGCTGCTGCCGACGTAGAGAACTTTGCCCTCGCGCACCAACTGCTCCATCGCCTGCCAGACCTCTTCCCAGGGGGTCTCGCGGTCAATATGATGCATCTGGTAGAGGTCTATGTGGTCGGTCTGCAAGCGGCGCAGGCTCTCCTCGCAGGCGCGGCGGATGTGGTAGGCCGACAATCGGCTCTCGTTGGGCCAATCGCCCATCTTGCCGTAGACCTTCGTCGCCAGGACGACCTTCTCGCGCCGCCCGTCGCCCTGCGCGAACCAGCGCCCGATAATCTGCTCGGTGATGCCCTCACCCTGCTTCCAGCCGTAGACGTTGGCGGTGTCGAAGAAGTTGATGCCCTCGTCCAGCGCCCGGTCCATCACGGCGTAGCTGTCTTCCTCGGTGGTGTGCGGCCCGAAGTTCATCGTGCCGAGGCAGAGTCGGCTAACCTTCAACCCCGTGCGGCCCAGATTCGTGTACTTCATCTCATGCTCCTATCGTTGACGGTTGTAGTGTTACGTGGCTGAGGTGGTCGAGAGACGACCGACGACTGACGACCGCTTACGGCTTTTCACGGCAACGGCGTAGCGTCTGCTCTAGCCGCGTAACGCCTCTTACTGAACGGTTTGGAGCGTTTTACCAGCAAGTCCCGGTCCACTCGCCTACTGTTCAAGAACGTACTCGAAGAGGAGGACGGAGAGGGTGATGAAGATTACGTCGAAGGCGACGATGAGCGCGAGCGCGGAGCGCGCCTCTTCGAGCAGGGGGAGGCCCTGAATCGCCGCGCCCGTCGCCTGCACCGCGCCGATAAGCAGGGGGACGAGCACGGGCAGCAGCATGAGCGGCAGCAGCACATCGCGGAGGCGGGTGTTGACGGCCATCGCGGCGAAGATGGTGCCCGCTGCCGAGAAGCCGATGGTGCCGAGGACGAGCACGGGCAACACCGTCCAGGGCAGCGCGAGGTTGAAGAGGGCCGTCATGATGGGCAGGGCGATGACCTCAATGACGAGGAGGAAGAGGAAGTTACCCGCCAGCTTCGCCAGATAGATGGCGCTGCGCCCAACAGGAGCCATCATCAGCCCCTCGATGCTGCTCTGGTCGCGCTCGCGCTGAAAGCTGCGGTTCAGCCCCAGCAGCCCCGCGAAGACGAAAGTCACCCACAGGATGCCCGGTGCCACGTCCTGCGCGGCGACGGGGGAGAGGTCAAGCGCGAAGTTGAAGATGAGCAGCGAGGTCGCGGCGAAGAGAAACATCGCGGAGAGCGCCTCGCGCGAGCGCCACTCGGCGACGAGTTCTTTCCAGACGAGGGTTCCCAGCAGGCGAAGATAGGGGGCGTTCAAGAGGTTTCACGCAAAGAGGGTAGGGGCACGGCGTGCCGTGCCCCTACCTTCAGGCCACTTGCTCAAGATAGGTGTTGCGCCACTGCGCGGAATCGAGCGCGGCGCGGGGTTGATCGAAGACGAGGCGGCCCCGCCGCAGGATGAGCACGCGCGTGGCAAGGGCGAGGCCCCGGTCCAGGTCGTGGGTGGTCATGAGGGTGATGCGGCGCGGCTCCTCCGCGTGGATGCGCGCCAGCAGTGCATTGAGCCGTTCCGCCGCCGCCTCGTCCAGCCCACTGTGCGGCTCGTCCAAGAGCAGCATCTGCGGGTCGTGGAGCAAGGCGCGGGCAATGGAGAGGCGCTGCAACATCCCCCGCGAGTAGGCGCGCACAGGGTCACGGTAGCGCGGCAACAGGTCTACCCAGCCCACCACCTCGCGGGCGCGCGCCTCCGCGTTCGGCACGCTGTAGAGGCGCGCGTAGAAGGCGAGGTTCTCCTGCGCGGTCAGGTCTGGGTAGAGAAAGCTCTGGTGCGAGACGAGGCCGATGTGTCGGCGCACCTCCGTCCAGGCGGCGGTCAGTTCGTGGCCCTGAATCGTGACGCGCCCGTCCGAGGGGCGGCTGAGGGTGGCGAGAATCTTGAGCAGCGTCGTCTTCCCCGCGCCGTTCGGCCCAAAGAGCGCCACGACCTCGCCCTCGCCAATTGTGAGGGTGAGGCCGCGTAGCGCGTGCTGCGCGCCGAAGCGCTTGGACAGGTTCTCTATCTGAATCATCACGAAGTAGTTAAGCACCGGGCAGGAGGTGAACCGAGCCGGTACTCTCGCCTATTGACTCCCGTGCAAGATGAGCGGCAAGTACGTGGTTTGGCAGATGGCAGCATACGAAAGGAGTTCCGCAGAGTCACGCGTGCTGCCAGAACCTCCACCGTTGTTGCCGTACCCTCCGGCAATCAAGATTTGCCCGTTTGGTAACAACGTTGCTGTATGCGCGGTTCGGTCGTCCTGCAATTCCCCCTCTACGAGCGCAAATGTACCCGTCGCCGGGTCGTACACTTCCACCGAACTCAGAAAATTGCGTATGCCCTCCCCAGCGCCGCCTATGAGGAGCACGCGACCATCCGGCAGGCGCGTCGCGGTGTGCCCCGACCTTCCCTCGGTCATCTCCCCCGTAGCCGTAAACGTGCCAGTTGCAGGGTCATACAACTCTGCCGAACTCAAGTGCTCAGGGCTTCCTCCTGTAATCAGAACCCTCCCATCTGCCAATAATGTTGCCTTGGGATTGGTGCGCGCGGTCGTCATCTCCCCGGTGGCTGTAAACGTACCTGTCGCCGGGTCGTAAAGCTCTGCTGATGCCAGCAAGGCACCCGAACCCGCGCTACCTCCCGCAATCAAGACCCGTCCATCCGCCAATAAGGTTGCCGAGTGTGAATGTCGTTCCTCGATCATGTCACCTGTATCAGTGAAGGTGCCAGTCGCGGGATTATAGAGTTCTGCCGAGGTGGGGAGGGAGGAGCCTTGTTCAGAGCCACCAGCCAGAAGAACCTCGCCACTTTCCAGCAGAGTCGCCGTATGGCCGAAGCGCCTGGACTGCATCTCTCCCGTAGGCGAGAAGCTGTTGCTCTCAGGGTCGTAGAGTTCTGCCGAGCTATACCCCTGTGCATTTCCGTCTGAGCCTCCCGCGATGAGAACCTTCCCGTCCGGCAGTAGGGTCGCGGTATTCCCGAAGCGAGGTTGCACCAGTTCTCCCGTCAGCGTGAACTGGCGCGCGTCGGAATTGTAAAGCTCGCCCCTCTCATAGGTTTGACCAACCTTGTTCGAGCCGCCGACAATCAGCACGTCCCCAGTTGTGAGGAGAATGGCGTCTTGACTACGCCTGACCACTTCCATGCTGTCTGTGTAAAAAGAGGCGAGACATCCACCATTAGCGCCGGAAACCGCCTTCTGCCCGTCGGATGAGAGTCGCCCCTGCACAGGCGCGGCCAGAGCCATACTAGAGCCAATGATGCTCAGACATAGCGCAAAGACGACTATCGAGAGCCGGGTCCGGTGTTGCTTCATTGCATCCCTCCTGACGCTGTGCTGGGCGAAAGGTGCCCAGTGGATGTAACGACGATGCGGCAAAAGTCGCGCAGCGTGAAGTGCGCGCCGAAGCGCTTGGACAGGTTCTCAATCTGAATCATCGGTTGCACTAAAGCAACTCAAGAAAGCGGTCAAGGTCAAGATGTGCTTGTTTGATGATTTGAGCGAGCGTAGCACGCTTGACTGGCCGATGCGCTGGCACTGTCAGCTTAAGTACTTTCCCTTCCTCTACTCGCTTTTGTAGGCGGATATGACTGCCGCGCTGCCGAACCACTGTCCAGCCGTCACGCTGTAAGGCCCTCACAACCTTGTCATAGGGGAGGCTCGGTACCTTACTCACACTTCAAGCTCTTGAATCATTGCCCCTTGTTCAAATGGCAAGTCATCCTCAATTGGCTCTAAGTAGAGGTCAATCGCCTCCTGGATGTTCTGTAGCGCTTCCTCAACGGTCTCGCCCTCGCTAATGCAGCCCGGCAAGGAGGGAACATAAACGACGTAGCCACCCTCTTCATCTGGTTCGAGAACGACCTGTAATTTCATAGATTCCTCTCCTGTCGCTTCTAAAGCCCTGGGGGCTGCGGCACCTCGTTGTTGGCGTAGCTGTCGGGCGAGAGAGCAGGCGTGGCGCGTCCTCTCGCGTTCCGCGCCTCCGCGACCGCGCGCTCGATCCACACGTCCAGCGCAACGTCCGCCTCAGCCGCGTCATCCAAGCCGCCGGAGACGCCCAGCGCGTCAAGTTCCTGCATCAACGCAATCGCCTGGGCGCGGAGACCGCCGTTCAGGTCCGCGAAATCCTCGTCGCCCATCTTCCCCATTGAGTAGTCGAGTTGCAGGTCTCGAATCGCGACCAGCGCCGCCTCGCGCTCGAAGAGCAGGTCTTCCAGCGTGCGCTCCCCACGCTCTGCCTCCCTGCGCGGGCGGCTCCGGCGCGTCACCAGCAGAGGGCGCAGCGCCCAGGCAAAGACCGCCAGGACGATGAGAAGCCCGATGAGTGCGCCGACGCTCACGCGGGTACCCACCCGTCACGCGCGCGCACCCGTTCCAGAATGCGCCCCTCGCGCGGGTCGGGCCAGACGACGATGAACGACCCGGCGATGAGCACGAGGCCACCCAGCCAGAGCAGCGAGACTAGCGGGTTGACGAAGACCTTGTAGGTCACGGTCCCCTCTTCAAAGCCCGTCATCACCACGTAGAGGTCTTCGGTGGGGAAGTGCTTCACCGCGACTTCGGTCTCTCGCTGCCCGCCCGGCACCTTGAAGTGCCAGTCGAGCGCGGGCCGCATGGAAGCAATCTGCCGTCCCGCCGCGTCGGTGACGACGACGGGCGCGGCCAGCCGCTCCTTAACAGCATCGCGGCTCTGCTCAAGGCCGGTGAATTGCAGCGTGTAGCCGCCAACCGTCGCCTGCTCGCCAGGTGCCAGCGTAAAATCGGTCTGCTGCCGGTAGAAGCTGGAGACGACGATACCTACCGTCATCAGTACGACGCCCAGGTGAATGATGTAGCCCCCGTAGCGGCGGCGGTTCTTCTCGATGAGCGTGGCGAAGGCACGCGCCGAACCCTCGTTTGACCGAAGTTGTTGCGCCCGCCAGCCGCGCCAGAACTCCATCCCGTGCCCCACCGTCACGAAGACCACCAGCGCCAGTGCCACGTAGACGGCCCACTGCCTCACACCCATCAGCGCCAGCACAGGCAGCGTCAGCAGCCCCGCGACAGTCGGCGGCAGCAGGTGGCGAAGCAGGTGTGCCCGGCTCGCCCGCCGCCAGGGCAGCAGCGGCGCGACGCCCATCAGGAAGAGCATCCCCAGAATAATCGGCCCGATGACCACGTTGAAGTAGGGTGGCCCAACGGTAATGCGCTGCCCCGTCGCCGCCTCCGAAATAATCGGGTAGATGGTGCCCCAGAAGACGGCGAACGCCATCCCCACGAAGACAATGTTGTTGAGCAGAAAGGCCGACTCGCGGGAGGCGAGGCTATCCAACTCGTTGTCGGCGCGGAGAAGCGGCAGGCGGTTGAAGAGCAGCAGCAGCGACCCGATGAGCGCGATGGCGATGAACGTCAGGAAGTAGATGCCGATGTTACCCTCGGCGAAGGCATGAATCGAGTCCAGAATGCCGGAGCGCGTCAGGAAGGTGCCGAAGATGCTCAACGTGAAGGTGAGGATGATGAGCACCACGTTCCACACCTTCAGCATCCCGCGATGCTCCTGCACCATGACGGAGTGCAGGAACGCCGTCCCGATGAGCCAGGGCATGAGCGAGGAGTTCTCCACCGGGTCCCACGCCCAGTAGCCGCCCCATCCTAGCTCGCTGTAGGCCCAATAGGAGCCTAGCAGGATGCCGATGGAGAGGCTCGTCCACGCGATGAGCGTCCAGCGCCGCGAGAGGCGAATCCACGCCGCGCCCGTGCGCCGCGAGAGCAGCGCCCCCATAGCGAAGGCGAAAGGCACCGTGAAGCCAATCCACCCCCCGTAGAGCATTGGCGGGTGCATAATCATGAAAACGTTCTGGAGCAGGGGGTTCAGGCCGCGACCATCGGCGGGCACCGCGCCAATCGTCTGCATCGAGGAGACGAACGGCGGGGCCTCGAAGTTAACGAGGATGAGGAAGAAGGCGGCCACGCCCACCATTGTCGCCGTGACGTAGGCCATGAAGTCGGCGTGGTCGTCTCGGTGGAACCACATCACCGCCGCCATGTACGCGCCAAGCACGAGCAGCCAGAAGAGCAGCGACCCCTCCTGCCCGCCCCAGACACCCGTAATCGTGTAGAACAGGGGCTGGCCGATGGAGGTCTGCCGCCGCACATAATCCACCGAGAAATCCTGCGTGAGCAGCAGGTATTCGAGAATGAAAAAGGCCCCCGCCGAGAGGAGAATCACCCCCCACGCGGCAGTGCGCCCGCTCGTCACGAGGTCCGGCAGGCGGCGGCGCGTGCCCGCCACCAGCGCCACGACGCTGTAAACGGCCAGCGCCAGCGCGCCCATCAGAAACAGTTGCCCTATCTCTGCCATAACAGTCCCTCACGCCTCCCCGGAGGCGAACGCTTGTCCCTCGTTTGTCCTGGAAGTTACGCCGGTTTAGAGCCATCGCCCGCGCCTGGGGTTCAAACCCCAGGCTGAAAGCTCAAGTCGGCTCAAGCCGACTGGTCTTGCTAGGGACGCAAGGATTCTACGAAGGGCCTCTCTATACCCACACTCATTTTGTAGATAAGCTAAAGCCCTTTGCGTCTTCGCCTGGAGCGCCTACCGTTGGTGCGTTATGCCGTAATCCGTTGCCGTTGGCGGTCATCGCCCGTCGGTCGTCTATCTGTGAAAAAGCCCACGCGCGGTGGGCTTTCATTGGTCATCTCGCACCGAACAGGCTAATACTGCTCCTTGAAGTGGTCGGTAGGAACAGCCTCCCCGTTCTCCTGCGCCTCCTCGTACTTCGAGGGGCACTTCACCAGAATCGTGTGAGCCTCCAGCGTCCCGTTCGCGCCCACCATGCCCTCCACGATGACGCTCTCGCTCTTCATGAAGAGGTCGGGCATCGGCTCGTTGTAGACGACGGTGCGCCGCGCCCCACTTTCCGGGTCCAGCAGGTCGAAGCTGAGGGAGATAGCGCGCGAGTCGTAATGCACGCTATCTTTATCAACAATGGCGTTGACGCGCACGCCTCGGTCCCCCAGCGTGGACTCTTTGGCAGCCAACTCGTCCAGTGTCAGGTAGTAGTTGCCGCCTGACTGGATGCCGTTGAAGATGAGCCACCCGATAGCGAGGACGATGACGACGCCGCCCGCGTAGAATCTGGTCTTACCTGCCGAGGCCGTTCGCCTGGGCGCGGAAATAGTCTGCATAGAATAGCCTCTCCTGGAGTAGCCGGATTATAGCATAGGGAAGAGAAGAGATTCAACCACCCCGCTCGAACTCAACCCTCAACTCCACATATCTATGACAAAGAGCACGCGCCCTCAGTGACAAAAAATGGCGACGTACAATCTGCACAACGCCTGTGCTCTGTAAGTGCGATGTCCATCCCACATCCCGCATCTCACATCCCCATCACGGCAGCGGCTGGTTCGGAATCCTGAGAACCTGTCCGACACGAAGATTATCCGCGTCAATGGCCGGGTTCGCCGCGATAATCTGCTGCGTGGTGACGCCGAAGCGGCGGGCGATGGTACTCAGGAGGTCGCCCTGCTGCACCGTGTAATTAATAGTCCCCCGCTGCGGTGCGGCGGTAGCGGCGGGCGCGCTGCCCGCCCCGCCTCCACTCGCAGGGATAGTGAGCACCGCGCCAACGCGCAGTGAATCGGGATTGAGTCCGGGGTTCAGGGCGACGATGGCCGCAGTCGTAGTGCCGAATCGCTCGGCTATCGCCCGCAGCGTGTCACCCGCCTGCACCGTATACGTCGTGGTCGTCGTTGAGGCCGTAGCAGTTGGTGAAGCGGGAGTTGGAGAAATTCTCGGCGTGCGTGTTGCCGTCGCCGTCACTTCGGCAGTCGCCGTGATGGTAGGCGTCGCCTCCACCGTAAGCGTGACCGTCACCTCAGGCGTTGCTGAGGCGATTGGCGTGGGGAGCGGGATAACCAGTTCCTGACCGACAGAGAGACTATCACCCGTGATGCCATTGGTCTCTCGCAGGGCGAGGAGAGAAACATCGTATTGAGCCGCAATCGCGCCCAGCGTCTCCCCCGCCGCGACTGTGTGCGTCGTAGTCGCCGGATCGCTTGCCGCCACAGTGGCCGAGACCTCCACCGTCGCGGAGATAGTGACGGTCGGAGAGACATCTTCATCCTCCGCTGTCCGTGAAGGGCTGGGCGTGGTGCGCGGCGTGCGTGACGGGCGCGCGGGGCGCGGGGCGGTGGATTGGGCCGCCGCCAGAGGCTCCGGGGCGGGCGCATCATTCAACTGGACCAGCGCCAGCGCCCCGACGATGAGAGCCGTCGCGCCCAATGCCACCAAATCCACGAAGAAAGAGATTTCGCGCCGCCAGTCCGCGCCCCGTCTTCGCTGCCGCCACACCAGCGCGCCCAGCCCTGCAATGACGGCAAGGCCGAGGATGAACCAAAGCATAATCGCTCCCTCTCAAAGGTAGTGCGGGGCGGATTATACGGCGCTTCGCTATAAGGACCAAAGGCAACGGGAAGGACCACCCTCTGCGATTGCCCACTTAGAAGGAGGCAGGCTCTAGCGGTGCGCTTCAATCGCAATCATCAAGGTTCCTTGTTATGGAACAATGGTGCCAGACTGCCATTCTTGTATCCCTTGCTCGTCTCTTCCATCAATCAGATATCGGGGCATCGCAGACCGTTCATACCAAGGAGCAACGAGACTTCGCCGCCATGATGCAGATCGTGTTCCAACACGTGATAGATGACCCAACTGCGCGACACCTCGTACACCTGACCGTCCCATTCATCCGGGAAGGTCCTGGCGCAGTCGTCGGGTGTCCAGCGCTGCAAGCGCGCTTCGATGAATGCCCACGTCTCATCGAGGCCGCGTACCAGTTCCGCCGCGCTGCGGTCTGGTGAATCACGTTGGCCCCACGACATGTACTCGCTCATCGCCTCGTCGTCATCCTGTAGGGTGCCGCTGAACCACCCCGCCCTGACAGAAATGATGTGCTGCACGATTTGCCCCAGCGGCCACATGCGCGCGGCAGGTTGCAGCGAGAGTTGCTCATTCGTCAGTGGCGCGACTGCATCGCGCAGCTTTTCATGATAGCCCCGCCAGCTCTCATAGATTACATCCAGTGTGGATTGGGTTTGCTGTTGCATCGGTTCCTCCGTGAGCATGAATCAATATCCCCATTGTAGCCCCATGCCAGGACAGTTTCTGTCACATCATCGCTTCACGGGCCATTTTCCTGAGATAATGGCTAGCGCAGGGGGCCAGCGAGTGAGAACGCCTCGGAGATGCGGAACCCGGTGGTCGTCCGGCTGTTCGGCGTCCGAGCACGAGTGATTATGGTTGGTGGGGTCGCGCTGTCCCCTGAAGTACATGGGGTTGTTGGGATAGGCTCTCATAGCCGAGACAAGTAGACATTGCACAGTAGCGGACCTATCCTTAGCGTCCCCTAGGGGGACGTCCGGCTGAAAGCCTCAAGCAGCGACTTTTGCAGAGCATCCTTTAGGGCAGCCGCGCCCTGCCGCAAGCCAGATGCTCTGAGTCACCAGCTAACCACCACGAGGCGCTAGCCCAGTAGGGCTAGCGCCTCGCTTGCTGTCAGAGCTTCCTCAGTAGCGCGTTTATCAACCGCACCACTACCGCCCCCACCAGCACGACGACAGGTAGGATCACAAGCCATTCCACAATTCCGAGATTCATGGTCCTGACACCTCCTTACACTCTGCCTCGCTTCCATTTCGCAATGCTATACGTCTATAACCCGCGCGGGTTGCTCCCGGAACAGGCCCTTTACCCGCCTAGTGCATGGCGAGTTCTTCGCCCCGACGCAACTCCTTCTCGTACAGGTCGAACTGCCGCAGCACGCTCATCCCCGCGCTCTCGTACAGGCGGGTAGCTCCCGTCAGGCTGCTGGCATCCACGCCCAGCCCCGCCGACTTCCTGCCGCGTCGGTAGAACTCGACGAATCCGTGCCGGAGCAGAGCCATGCCCAACCCACGCTTGCGCCAGGGGCGGCGAACACCCAGAATATCAATCCACCCCATCTCCGGGTCTTCGTGGGAGTGCGCCCGGCACAACAGCATCCCCGCTATCTCCTCCCCATCCATCGCCAGGAAGTACAGCGTCGGGTCGTGCTCCGGGTCGTTCAGGCGATAGTGCTCCCAGCGCGGGAAAGCCGTCTCGAAAGGCTCCTCGACGTAGCCGAAGTGGTCCTGAAAAGAGTCGCGTTGCGCCCTGAAAAGAGCTTCGGCGTCCTGCTCGCGGTTGAACGTGCGGAGCGTGATACCTTCGGGCCACTCAGGTTCGGGCGGGGCCTCGTCCAGGTCAATCTTCATGGTGTAGAAGTGGCGGATGAGCGTCATCCCGCGATCGTGGAGAAGCCGCTTGGTCGGTTCGTGCGTGCTGAAACTGCCTGACGCCATCGCCACGCGCGCATGTTCAGGCACCTTCGCGATGGCCTCGCGCGCACGCTCCTCGCCCCACTGCATCAGGTAGGTGCCGATGTTCCGGTTCTCGTAGTCGGGGTGGACCCGGCCCCAGACCCAGGGGTGAACGGGTGTCGCTCCGGCATCATTGACCTCCACATAGCCGACGAGGCGTCCCTCCGGCGTAAAGACGGCGCGGGTGGAGTGCTCCAAGCTGAAGCTCGGCTCACTCCACTCGTTGCGAAGAGACTCGACGGTGAAATCCGGCATACCCATCTGGATGAGCGAGCAAGTGTTGAAGAGGTCTACGGCGGCCTCAAGGTCGTCCAACGTCACGGGCCGGACGGTGAAGCCCGGCGGAAGGGCAATGTCAAGTGGTGCGGGTTGCATGGTTCTCTCCAATCAATGAACAGGTTGCTATTATAATGCAAGAATACGACAGATGTGAGTGGTAAGACACGCGATTGGCGATGCAATTTTGCCGCACAGAGCGCGGCGAGCGTTATCACCCGATTATATGAGTTGCCACCTCAACCCTTATCCAACCTCCTCTTACCCGGCCCACACCCTCCGCCCACCACCCCTTCTCGCTCTTTATGTCAAGCAATTGCCTTCTTTGCACCAATTCCTCAGGAATTTGGCACTTGAAGTCTTTTATTATACAGAAACTCACGTTTTCTAGCCGCTCTAACTCGTACATCCTTTTCCAAGCATTCCGCTGTTGGAAACGCCGGGAGCGCGGGCATCCTGCCCGCTCCGTACTCTGCGCCCTCAGCTTACATGGCGTTTCCTTGAACTCAGGAGGAGAAGATAATATGCCGTTCTCGCCTAAAGCGCCTACCGTTGGTTGTGGTCGTTCTCGCCTAAAGCGCCTACCGTTGGTTGTGTTCTTTGTGTCTTTGTGCTGAAAAAGTCGTCATCCGTTGCCGTCCTGCACCGAACCTGCATGGTAGCGGCTCGCTTGTCATCCACTTCATGCTTCAATCATGCGCGCTACAACCCTGATGTAAGGTACCAATATGGCGCATTTTCGACCCTTCCCGCCTCCCCCATCTCTGTTGCTGCCTGCAAACTCATGACACGCATAATTTCGATGTACATAAATGTACATGCCTTTATGGTCAACCTCTTCCCTTTACCCTCCGGCGGCCCACGAAAAAGGCTTCCAATGTGGCTAAATGTGGCTCAGTCCGACCAACCCGTTCGTGGCCGTCTGCCGTACTTCATCCCTCACATCGTGCCCTTTGGGTATCCCTCATCCTTCATCCCTTTAAACGTGGGGAATCTGAGGTTTGCGCGACAACTCGCGTTGCCATTCCCCTCTTTCGCCCGTCTCCACTATCCTTTCCCCTCATGGAGCATAGAATGATTGCCGGGAGCGCATCGCGAGGTGACTCACGCCATTGGCTCAAAGGACTATGCGCCCTCTTGCTGCTCCTGGCAATGGGCGTACTCAGCGCCTGCGGTGCCCCCGGTGCTCCCTCCGCCCCTGCCTCCACCCCGCTCCCGCCTGGGCTGGCGCAGGCAACCGCCACCCTCGCCCCAACCTTTACCCCCGCGCCGCCTTCCACCGCGACGGCAACGCTACTCCCATCATCCACGGCAACCCTCCAACCGAGCGCCACACCCAGCACCGTGCCCAGCGAGACCGTGCCGCCTCTCACCTCTACCCCGTCCCCCACCTGGACGCCCGAACCGAGCGCCACCACACCGCCGCCTACCCTCACCGCCACGCCCGCCCCCGACCCCTTCGCCCCCTACTACATCGAAATCCTGGCGGCGCGCTCCTATGGCGAGGGCGCGATAGAGATTGGACCCCTCCTGGAGGAGACCGCCACCTTCCAGCGCTACGCCTTCACCTACCCCAGCGATGGGCTGCGCGTCACGGGCTACCTGAACCTGCCCAAAGGCGCGGGGCCGTTCCCCGTCATCCTTCTCAATCACGGCTACTACTTTCTTGACGAGTACCGCCAGGGCGACGGCACCCGGCCCGCCGCCGATTACCTCGCCTCGCGCGGCTATCTCACCCTCGCCAGCGACTACCGCAACTACGCGGGCAGCGACCCCGGTCCCAACCCCTTCCGCTTCGGCTACGTCGTGGACGTAATGAACCTGCTGGCCTCGCTACACACCCTGCCAGAGGGATGGGCCGACACCAGCCGCGTGGGCATGTGGGGTCACTCGATGGGCGGCGGCATCACCGTGAACGCGGCAGTGCTCGCGGGCGACTCGCTGGACGCGGCGGTGATTTACGCGGGCATGAGCGGCGACATGGCCGACAACGCGCGCCACATTCAGGCCATGTGGCAGCGCGACGAGTTCAACGGGCCGATTCGGGAGTGGGGCGGCCCCGACGAGCACCCGCAGGCATACGAGCGGATGAGCGCCATCCGCTACATGAACCGTGTGGGCGCGGCCCTCGCCATCCATCACGGCACCCACGACGAGCAGGTGCCTTACCCCTGGTCGGAAAAGCTGCGCGACGCAGCCTTGGCAGCAGATTTGCTAGTCGAGCACTGGAGCTATTCTGGCGGCACGCACAGCTTCCGGGGCGAGACCTGGACCCTCTTCATGGAGCGTGTTGTCACCTTCTTCGACCGTGAGGTAAAAGGGCAATAAGGATAGAGAAATTGAGGCTAAAAACAGGGTCTTGACGAGAGTGCCAACCTCAGTTAATCTCATTGCAGATTCGCTTCCGGCCCGCGTGACCCCGCGTTGACTGCTCCACGCTGTTGAGCCTGCCGTTACAGGGCAGTAGCGGATAAGGATGAGCCACTTTTCCCGCATTGGAAGCCTCGCTCGTTCGTCCACGAAGATGTGACCGCAGTGCGGTCCCCACACAACCCTTTGGGAGTACGCTATGAGTCAGAGACTGTACGTCGGCAATTTGAGTTACAACACCACGGAGGACGAACTTCGTGACCTGTTCGAGAGCGCAGGCGAGGTTACATCCGTGGCAGTCGTAACGGACCGGGATACGGGCCGCCCCCGTGGCTTCGCCTTCGTGGAGATGGCGACGGACGAGGGCGCGCAGGCAGCCATCCAGCAGCTTAACGGCAGGAACATCGGTGGCCGCGAAATCCAGGTCAACGAGGCCCGCCCCCGCGAGGGTGGCGGTGGTGGTGGTGGCGGTGGTCGGCGCAGTGGTGGCGGCGGCGGTGGCTACGGCGGCGGTGGCGGCGGCTACGGAGGTGGTGGCGGCGGCTACGGCGGTGGTGGCGGCGGCTACGGCGGCGGTGGTGGTGGTCGTGGCAGTGGTGGCGGCGGCGGTGGTGGCCGAGGTGGCGACGACCGAGGAGGACGCGGCGGTGGCGGTGGTGGCCGCGACCGCGACCGGGACCGACGATACTAGAGCAGCCATCCGCTCCCGGAATAGCTCTCGCGCCCTGAGAGCGTAACCGCAACAAAAACAAAGGCGCTAGCTCGCACTAGCGCCTATTTGTCTTGGAAGCCGCTACTTCCGCGCGATGGAGATAAGCCCCGTGCCGACCGGCAGCGGCGTGACGCGGAGCAGCCCCTGCTCTGCCATGCCCACGCCCGTCAGGACGGCGTTCACCGCAGGGTGCGTTGGCTGCATATCCACCTGATAGGCGTCCTCGTCGAAGTAGTGCGACTTGAGGTCGGCGGGCCGCTGCTTCCGCTTGTTGGCGAAGATGACGGCGGCAGCCAACGGGAAGACCAGGAAGTTGTTGTAGGTAGATTCGAGCGGCGAGAAGCCGACGCGCCGCAGCTTCCCCTCCAGGTCGCCAGCCGTGTAACGG
The DNA here is from genome assembly GCA_036386615.1 of Ardenticatenaceae bacterium. GTDB lineage: Bacteria > Chloroflexota > Anaerolineae > Ardenticatenales > Ardenticatenaceae > DASVVH01. The sequence continues at coordinate 9,138 of DASVVH010000602.1, read as the reverse complement.
CGCTTGTGGTCGTTGATGTCGTCGTTGAAGCTCCACAGCCACTGGAAGGCGGGCACGGAGATGAGCACGAGACCGCCCGGCTTGAGCACGCGCTGCATCTCTTGCAGCATCGCCACGTCCTCCTCATTGTGCTCGACGACATCCAGCGCCGTCACGAGGTCGAAGGTCGCGTCCTCAAAGTTCAGGTTGTCGCCCTCGCCCAGCCGAATGTCGTAGCCACGCTCCTGCCCCACCTTCACCGGGGCGGGATGGTTCTCCACGCCTATCACATCACCGTAGCGGCTGAGATGGTGGTACATGTTGCCCGCGCCGCTGCCCACATCGAGAATGAGGAGGTCACGGCGGCGGGTGTGCCGTTCGAGGACGGTAAGCAGCGCGCGGGTGCGGCTGGCGAACCACCAGTGCTTGTCTTCCTCAATCCGCGCCGGAATACGGGCACGGTCAACACTCAAGGTTAAATTGCTCATAACGTTCTCCTTCCGAGACCAGCTTTCTCACTCGTTCCTATAGGTTGCTTAACAGCCGCTCGGCTGCGTCATGGGCCATGCTGAAGGGGATGTGCGTGACGCAGGGGTGCTCCGGCAATTGTGCTTCGGTCCAATCGAGGCGGTTGCAGAACTGGCAGGCGAGGTGTTGATGGACAACCACGTTGCGTGTCGGGTCGCCCCAGGGGCCGAAGCTCTGCGGCGTCACCGGGCCATATAGATGTACCGTCCGGCAGCCTGCCGCCACCGCCAGATGTAACGGCCCACTGTCTGGGCCAACAGCAAGGTCACACTGCTCAAAGAGCGCCACCAACTCCCCCAGCGAGGTCTGCCCCGCAACGCTAGCAACGGGCACCCGGCCCCGCACTCCCTCAGCGACCTCCGCCGCCAACGCTACCTCGTCAGGGCCGCCCGTGATGACGAAGCGCGCGCCGTGTCGGGCGTGCAGCACCTCCGCCAGCCGCGCCCACTGCTCCGTGCGCCACCGTTTGACCAACGCACCACTACCGGGGTGAATCGCCACCAGCGGCCCTTCGCCCTCCCATATCCCACAACCTTCGAGCAGGCAATGTGCCGCCGCGCGCTCCTCCTCCGTAACAGGGAAGCGTAGCGGCGCGTCGGTAGGCGTGATAGTAGCAGGCGTTCCGAGGCGGCACGTCAGGCCGAAGTTCTGCAACACCTCGTGCTGGCCCGGTGCGTAAGTCACAGCCTCCGTCAGGAATGGCCGCACGTCGGGTGTATTATACCCAATCCGGCGCGGGATGCCCGCCGCCGCCGCCAGCCACGCGCCCCACCAGTGGTCGAAGCGGCAGATTAAAGCTGTGTCGAAGCGCCCGCACAGCATGCTAGCCGCCGCGTAGAGTCGCTGATAGGGGTCGAGCAGCCCGCGTTTGGGTTTGCGGTCAAACCAGGGAAAAGCAAGCGTCTCAACATGGTCTACGTCGGGGTTGTTTGCCAGAATTGATTTGGCCCAGGGACCCACGAGGGCGGTAATCGTCGCGTTGGGCTGGACGCGGCGCAGAGCGTGAAGCGCGGGCGTGAGAAAGAGCACATCGCCCAGATGGTCCGGGCGAATCACAAGAATATCGCGGCTCTGTGTAAGTGGAGGGGGTGTAGGCGGTATCGCTATACGAACCGCACGGAGCAGCAAGGAACGAAGTTGTTTCCGCGCGAACGCGGGGACCGTGTTCAAGACAGCCTGCCTTTGCGAGCCTCTGCGTAGGCGGCTTCGAGTTGAGGCGCGAGAACGCGCCAATCAAAGTGCGCCTGAACGTGGCAGCGCGCGGCGCGGCCCCTCTCCGCAACGCGCGCAGGGTCGCGAAGCACGTCGCCAATGGCAGCCGCGAAATCGGCAGGGTCATCCGCGAGGCGCAGATGCTCACCGTCGCGCAGGCCCAAGCCCGCGCAACCGAGCGTCGTGCCGACGACTGGCCGCTCCATGCTGAGTGCTTGAAGCACCTTGAGACGGGTGCCACTGCCCATCCGTAGCGGAACGACCACCACATCCGCGCCTGCGATGTAGGGTTCGATGCGGTCCACCCAGCCCGTGAGCACGACCTGGGGATGCTCACGCAGACGGGCCAGTGAGGCGTGCGGCTGCTGGCCCACGACCCACAGCGTCGGCGAGGGAGCATCGTGCGAAATACGAGGTAGAATCTCGTCCACGAACCACAGAACGCCGTCCACGTTAGGGCGGAAATCCATCTTGCCCATGAAGACGAGCGCCGGGCCGGGCCGCTCCGCGAGTTTGGGTGCGGGCGTGGCAGCACCGGGAGTGAATGTTTCGGTATCTATACCGTTGGGGATGATGAGGGGCCGCACGCCACTGGCTGCTTCAAGTAGCCGCGCATCCTCGTCGCTGACCGACACTACGAGGCCAAAGTGGGGCAGGTGCGCGGCCTCGTAGCGGCGGAGCCGCCGGACTTGAACCGCGCTGTAGGCGGCGGCGTGCCAACGTTTTGGCAGGCGCAGGTCAGCCAGCAGCGCGGAGCGTTGTAGCTCCGCCTCGGCGTTGTGGGCATCGTAGACCCAGAGCGGCCCATCAGCTTTGCCCAGATAAGGCAGCGCGTATGGCACCATCTCAAGCCCCTCGACCTGCACCACGTCAAAGGCGTGGGTGGCGAGCAGGTCAGCCAGTTTCGCCGCAAAAGCACGAGAGTGGAGGCGGTGCGCCATGTCCGGTTCGTCGGAGGTGAACAGCGTTCGCAGACGCTTGGTCCGCCCGCGCTCCGGTTCTGGGAGCGTGGTAAGGGAAGCCAGGCCCGGCGGCCTCTCGCCCTCGCCGAAGGAGAGCAGGTGAACCTCGTGGCGGGAACTGAGTTCGTGGATGAGGCCCCAATTACGAAGGGCGGCCCCCTGGCGAGGCGGATAGGGCAACTGTGGCGTGAGGGAGAGGATTTTCAAGGTGACTTCAACCGGAACTGCCTCAAGTGAAGTGTCTTCTGCGCCTTAGCCCGAACCAAAGCGATGATACACTTCCAGATGCTGGCGCGCGGCCTTTTCCCACGAGAACTGCGCGGCGCGGCGCAGCCCCTTCTCGCTGAAAGTCTGGCACAGGGCGCTGTCGTTGAGGAGGCGGTACATCGCCTCGGTCCACTCCTCCTCGTCGTCGGGCGAAACGAGCAGCCCCGCGTCTCCCACGACCTCGGGAAGCGAGGAGACGTTACTGACGATGGTAGGCGTGCCGCAGGCCATTGCCTCCAGGGGAGTGAGGCCGAAACCCTCGTAGAAACTGGGATGAACGTGAATCAGCGCGCCATTGAAGAGCGCAGGCAAGTCCGTAATCGGAACGTGGCCCAGGAACTTCACATCGTCTTCCAGCTTCAACTCGTGGTAGAGTTCAAAGACATTCTCAAAGAGCCACCCCTTTTCTCCCGCGACGGCGAGCGTCACGTTGATGGAGCGATACTCGTCCAGAAGGCGGCGAAAGGCGCGGAGCAGTGTAGGCAGGTTCTTGCGCGGCTCAATCGTGCTGAGGAAGAAGATGTAGGGCCTCTCTGCCAGGCCGTGCCTCTGCCGCACAACATCAATGGTGCCCTGGTCCTTGATGGGACGGAACATCGGATCGGCGGCCTCGTGGATGACCGAAATCTTGCGCTCCGGCACGCCGAGCATATTGATGAGGTCGGCCTTGGTGCTCTCCGAAACAGCAATGATGTGGTCGGTGCGGCGCACGGCCTGGTCTATCTGCCCGTAGTGGTGCGCGCTATCGGTGGTGACGAAGTGCGGGAAGTGCAGGAAAGCGAGGTCATGGACCGTGATGATGGACTTGTAGTTGCGGTAGAAAGGGGGGATGAAATCGGGCGAGTGCAGCAGGTCCAGCCCTGTGAAAGCCGTTTCCAGAGGCAAGAGCCACTGCTCCAGCCGGTGGTGGCTGGGCGTGAATAGCGTCTTGCGCTGAAAGTTCTCCTGCCGGACGAGCGTCCCCGAATCGCGTCGGCTGTGCAGGATGGTAAACTGGTTCTCTTTATCCAGGAGAGCCAGTTGCTCGATGAGGCGTTGCGTGTATTTTCCGATACCGGCCCGGCGGTATCCCAGAATGCGGGCGTCAATTCCGATGTGCATCGGCGTAGCGTGGTTTCCCTTCCAGAATCAAAAGGCGAGCATCGGCCACGCTGCCTTGCTCCCTTATCGTGGGCGATTATAGGCGCGGTTGCAAGGCTTGTCTAATGGTTAGGCTGTTTAAGATTCAACTATTCGTGAACTACGGCATTCAAATGATACGCACGAGACCCAAACTCACAGATTTTGCGGATTGTTTGGGCGGCGTCTTTTTTCTATACTTGGCACAAAGAGTGATAAAGTTGAGCGGAGTCGAACAGGATGTCAGCGCAGCCCGGAATCGCCAAGAGCGTCACGGCCATCAGAGCAGCCCTACGGCGTGGAGACAGGCAGGAAGCGTGGGTGCTCGCCGCCGCCCTTCGGACACAGTGGCCGGAGAACCCGGAGGGCTGGCTGTGGAGCGCCCGGTTGAGCGATACGCCCGAAGATGCCGCGCGCTACGCCGCCCGCGCCTCGAATCTTGACCTGGCTGAGAAGAATGAAGAGGCACTTGACGAGCCGCGAACATCTCCCGGCGTGGAGGAGACGGCCACTCATCCCTCGCTCGAAGCAGACGAGACTGGACTGTCGTCCTTTGAATATCCCGACGATATAACTATGGCAACTGAAGCAGCCAAACAACCTTCCTTATTGCAACGGTTCCGTGCGCGCCCCTATGCCCTGCTTGACACCACCATTGTGCTCTCCTTCGTCATCCTGACGATGCTGGGGAGCTGGCTGGCGTGGGACCGCACCCGCCCGGTATCGCCTCCGCCCGCGCAGGCCATCGTCGAGGCGGACCCGGCTCAGGAACTGAAGCGGGAGGCGGGTCGCCTCTGGGTGGCGGGCCAGCGCTTCGAGTCACTCGCCAAGTGGGATGAGGCATACCAACTGCGGCCCAGCGCGGATGTTGCCGAGTCGCTGGCGCGGGCGCACGTCGCCATCTCATCGGACCTGCTCAAGGAGAACAGGCCGGACGAGGCGTTCAACCACCTCCAGGCCGCTTACAACGTAATGCCGGAGGAAGAAGCGGTCCTCCACGAATACCAGGCGCTCCTCGCCTATCGCGCAGGGCGCGACGCCGTAGCGGCACGCGACTGGACAACCGCGCTGGAGGCACTGGGGCCGCTCGCCAGCCTCGACCCGCCCTACCTCGACGCGCCGGACCTGATGGAGCGTGCGCTCGCGGGGCAGCACGAGGCACAGGCAGCCGAGCAGGCCCGTGAAACAGTGGCCTTCAACTACGCGCGCAATGTCGAGGCGGGGCAACTACTCCGCGCCGCCCTCACACCCATCGGAGAAATCTCGAACCAGCCGGGGCAGACGACAATGCCCGACATCGGCTCGATGGGTGCGCGCAACAGCAAGCACATCGTCGTCAGCATCAACGCGCAGCGCATGTACGTCTACGAGAACGGACAACTGATTTGGGACTGGACAGCCAGCACGGGCGAGAATGGTCGGCCCACCATTCCGGGTCGCTACCGCATCCAGAGCAAGATTGAGAACGCGCGCTCCAACGTCTGGTCGCTCTGGATGCCCTACTGGCAGGGAATTTACTGGGCAGGCTCGGTGGAGAACGGCATTCACGGGCAGGTCACATTCGACGCGGGAGGCCGCCTCTGGGAAGGCTATCTGGGCACTCGAATCACCTTCGGCTGCGTCATGATTAGTGACGAGCACGCGGGGATGCTCTACAACTGGACGGAGGTCGGCACGCCGATCTCCATTCACTGGGATTGGGACCCCGCTTGGGTTCCCGATGCCAACGGCGATCCCCTGGCAGGCTGAGTTCAATATGTCTGGAATCGTCTTGCTAGTACGAAGTGCTTTCGTGTGTACGCCATTCCTACGCGCTCACCTTTCCGCAATTCACCGCAGAGCCTTTCGGGGTTCTTACCCACGCAACCGTGCGTCGTATTTGCTATCTTTATCTTCGTGAAGCGGCGCTGGCCGTTACAGCCGAGAAATGATAAGAGGAGCAACTTCCCTATGAAACGTCTAACCCTGGCATGGCTTACCCTGCTGACGGCGCTCGTCGTCGGCTGCTCCGCCGCGCCAACGCCCGCCGCGCCGACGCCCACAACCATGTCAGCCGAACCCACAGCCATCATTGAAGCGACGGCCACCCTGGAAATGCTGGCTGCTGGTGAGCCAACGACAGACACCAACGAAGCAGGCCCACCGGAGACGACGCAGCCAACCGAGCCGGGCGCGCTTACCGCATTCAGCGAGAACGGCATCAGCTTCTCGTTCGACAGCACGCTGGCGAGCGGCGTCACGGCAGAGGTCGTGCCCGCCTCTCCTACAGTAGGCGACCTGCCCTACTGGGGCATCTTCCCGGAACACCGGAAGTTCAATTTTGAGGGCTACGAGTCACAGAATCTCTATCACCAGCCCTCCATCTACGTCTATCCGGTAGAGGCGTTCGCGGCAAAAAACCCGGAGGCGCAGGCCACCATCCAGAGCCTGCAAACCCTGCTGAACGAGCAGCCAGACGACCCCGAAACGATTCCGGTGCTGCCCATCCTTAACGCCATGCAGGTGACGAATGCCCAGGTGCGCTACCTTTCCTTTGGGAGTGGCACGGGTGTCCGCTTCGTCACGCAGTATGACCAATCGGCGCTGCCCATCAACAACCAGGGACTCTTCTACACCTTCCAGGGGCTGACGAGCGACGGGCAATTCTACGTCGCGGCCATCCTTCCCGTCGCCGCGCCGGGCCTTGCCGAAACAGGCGATGTAACCCTCGCCGACCCCGACATTGTGCCCTTCCCGCTTGAGGAGTTGCAGAGCAGTGCTGACCCTGCGGCGGCACTGCAAGCCTACGTGGCGGAGATTACGGAACGGCTGGAACTGTTGGACCCCGCCTCCTACACCCCCAGCCTCACACTGCTGGACGAGATGGTTCAGACCATCCAGGTCGAGTAAGCAAGACGGATATATCGTCCGAACAGGAGCCGCCGGGCCAATCCGGCGGCTCCTGTTAATTACCTGACGTGCTACATCAATGCGGCTTGACCTGCTGCTCCTGTGCCTCCGAGGGGAGGGGCCGACCTTCCAGAAGGGCGCGGGCGTGCTCCAGAACGTTCTCGGCGGTGAAGCCGAACTCTTCCATCAGAGTCTCGTAGGGCGCGGAGGAGCCGAAGCGGTTCATGCCGATGACGCTCCCATCCAGGCCGACGAACTGGTGCCAACTCTGTGGGGCGGCGGCCTCGATGGCGACACGGAGGCGCACGGAAGGCGGCAGTACCTCGTCCCGGTAGCCGCGCTCCTGGCGCAGGAAACGCTCGACGCAGGGCATGGAGACGACGCGAACGCGCCGCCCCTCCTGCGCCAATATCCGTTGCGCCTCAACGCAATGCTGCACCTCGGAGCCGGTTCCCATCAGGATTATCTCCGGCTCGCCGTCGCTGTCGCTCAGGACATAGCCGCCGCGCTCCACGCCCTCCAGCGCTTTCTCTTTCGTCCCTTCCAGAACGGGGACCGACTGGCGCGTCAATGACAAGAGGCTTGGCCCGTCGTGGTGGGTGACCGCCGCGCGCCACGCCGCGCTCGTCTCGTTCCCGTCGGCAGGGCGAAACACGTCAAGGTTCGGGATGGCGCGGAGGCTGGGCAGGTGCTCGATGGGCTGATGGGTCGGGCCGTCCTCGCCCAGGCCGATGGAGTCGTGAGTCATGACGTAGATGCAATGGACGTGGCTCAGGGCGGCGAGGCGAATCGAACCGCGCATGTAGTCGGTGAAGACGAGGAAGGTGGCGCAGTAGGGCAGAATGCCGCCGTGCAGGTACATTCCGTTCGTGATGCCGCCCATGCCATGCTCGCGGACGCCGAAGTAGAAGTTGCGGCCCTCGTAGGTGCCCGCCTGGAACGGCTCAGACCCTTTGATGAGGGTCTTGTTCGAGGCGTGAAGGTCCGCCGAGCCGCCGATGAGTTCGGGCAGGTGCGGCGCGATGGCATTCAGCACCTCGCCGGAGTAGTTACGGGTCGCGTTCGCCTTGGAGCCGACCTCGTAGGTAGGCAGGCCGTCGTCCCAGCCGTCGGGTAGCTCCCCCGCAATCATGCGGCGCAACTCTTCGGCAAGTTCGGGATGCTCGTCGTAGTAGGCTTCCCAGCGCTGCTCCCACTCGGCCTCCCACTGCTCGCCCCGCTCGACAGCGGCTCGGAAGTGTTCCATCGCCTCGCCCGGCACATAGAAGGTTTCGTCAGGCCAGCCGAGGTTCTCGCGGGTCGCCTCGGTCTCCTCCGCGCCGAGAGGTTCGCCGTGCGCTTTGGGCGTGCCCGCGCGGTGCGGCGAGCCGTAGCCGATGACGGTGCGGGCGACGATGAGCGAGGGGCGCTCGTCCTGCTGCGCGGACTCGATTGCGGCGGTTACCTCGTCCAGGTCGAGGCCGTTGATGCGCTGGACGTGCCAGCCGTATGCCTCGAAACGGAGGCCCACGTCTTCGGTGAAGGCCATCTCCGTCGTGCCGTCAATGGTAATCTTGTTGTCGTCGTAGAGATAGATGAGCTTGCCGAGCCGCAGATGCCCCGCGATGCTGGCTGCCTCCGCGCTGACGCCTTCCATCAGGTCGCCGTCGGAGACGATGGAGTAGGTGTAGTGGTTGATAATCTCGTGGCCGGGGCGGTTGAACGTGGCGGCCAGGTGCGCCTCCGCGATTGCCATGCCGACGCCGTTGGCGAAGCCCTGCCCCAGCGGCCCGGTGCTAACTTCGATGCCTTCAGCGAGGATGTTTTCCGGGTGACCGGGCGTGATGGACCCCCACTGGCGGAAGTTCTTCACCTGCTCCATCGTCAACTCCTCGTAGCCTGTGAGGTGGAGGAGGCTGTAGAGGAGCATCGAGCCGTGCCCCGCCGAGAGGATGAAGCGGTCCCGGTTGAACCAGTTGGGGTTGCGCGGGTTGTGGCGCAGGTAGCGCGTCCAGAGGGCGTAGGCCATCGGCGCGGCACCCATCGGCAGGCCGGGGTGGCCGCTGTCGGCCTTGTTCACGGCGTCAATGGCAAGAAAACGAATGGTATTGATAGCGAGGTCGTCCAGGGTCTGGGCAGCCATACGGTCTCCTTTGTCCTATCGCTTACAGGGTACGGGATGTGGCACGGGTCAGCCGGGGTC